>CAMVNL010000030.1 GCA_947168785.1 uncultured Clostridia bacterium
TTGGGACATATAATAGTTGCCCGTCATGCCCTGCAGCAGGATATCGTCCACCGTGCCGTGTCCTTTGGCGGCGTTGGGGGTCACGACGATATCCGCCCCCAGGCGCTTTTGATAGCTGTCAAGACCGTTTCTGAGGCTGATAACGGTAAAGCCCCCCGCAAAAACGGAAAACGCCAGCAGCGCCGCCAGCAGCACCGTGACAAGGGAACGAAAGGGCTTTCGCAGCGCCGTTTTCACGGCGAGGTCAAAGGCAAATTTCATAGCCACTTACCCATTCCTGCGGTGCTTTGCCGCCGCACCGCGCGTCAGATACCAGAACAGGTCCGCCAGCGCCAGCAGCAGCAAAACCGCACCGAAGGCCAGCGCGGAGGGCAGGGTTTTCGCCCGGCAGGCCATCTCCGCCCCGGCGCAGATATGGATCACGTTGCCCGGCAGCAACATCGTCAGAACGGCCAGCCCCGCCAGCGCCAGATCTATGCCCGCCTTCATCTTTCCGTCCGGCGTCAGCAGATGGATCACACCGAAGGCTGAGAACAAAATGGAAACCGCCTTGAGGGCCTCCCCCGCCCAGTGGCAGGACATGGTGACGGCACTGCCCTCCATGCCGCCGCAGACCGGGAACCACAGACGAATCCCCACGGCGAACAGGCAGGCAGCCGCAAGCATTAAAAGATCCGTTGCGCCGAACCGGCATTTATCTTTGTTGACTATCATTTTTTCTTTCCCCTTTTCCGTTTCCAGACGGCCAGCGCGTTGGCGTTGACCAGCAGCTTTTCTGTGTCGATATGCCGTGGGCACACGTCCTTGCAGGCCAGCGATTTGCCGCAGCCGGTAAAGGTGTGCTTTGCGTACTGCCGGGCGATCTCCCGGTAATCGGCGGGAGAAAGCTCCGTCAGCAGCCGCGTGGTAAGCGGCACCGTGGCCATGCCGAAGAAGGGCCCTTCCGCATAGAAGTTGGGGCACACCTCCAGACAGCAACCGCATTGGATGCACTCGGAGGATTCATAGGCCAGATCCCGGTCGCCGTCGGCCAGCTCCGCCTTCGCGGAGAGCCACAGCCTCAGCGTTTTCAGGTTGTCGTATAGGATGGTCCTGTCCACGGTCAGGTCGCAGATCACCGGAAATTTGCGCAGCGGCTCCACCCGGAGCTCCCCCGTTTTGCTCTCGTTCAGCAGGGCGTCGCAAGCAAGACGGGGCCGTCCGTCGATCACCATGGCGCAGGCTCCGCACCGCTTTTGCAGGCAGCTGCACTCCCATTCGATGGGACGGGTCGGCTCCCCTTTCGCGTTTTTCGGCGCAGCGGCGTTATTGAGCGCCGTCAAGGCGGAGGCCACGGTATCACCCTCCGACACGGCTTCGTAGGTGAAAGACTCCCAGTAGGAGGCTGCGGCGCTGCGCTCCCGGCGGAGAATTTTCAGCGTGTAGGTCATTTCAATCCACCTCCCCGGCGTCGGCGCTGACAAAGCGCAGGCGGATCGCTCCGTTTTCGCAGGTGGCCAGCGTCAGTTTCCGGAAGGCCTCGTCCCGCTCCGGAAAGTCCTCCCGGTAGTGGGCGCCGCGGCTCTCCTGCCGCGCAAGGGCGCTTTGCAGCATGGCAAGGCCCAGCATGGCGCGGCTGCGGTCGATGGGCGTCAGTTGTTCCGCATCGCAGATCAGCGACAGCGCTTCTTCGGCCTTTTGCATTTCTGACGCTGTCCGCACGATGCCGAGCCCCTGCAGCAGGATCTCCCGCAGCTCGGCGCGGCACTCCGGTCGGGAGGGCTCCGGCGGGGCCTCCGTCAGGACCGTTTCTTCGGAAGGCCCGGCGGATTGTGCCGCGGACGAGGCCGCCACCCGGCCGCCGAAGGTGGCCCCCAGCATGGAATTGCCGCCCAGCCGGTTGGCGCCGTGGTATTTGCACGCCGCCTCCCCCGCCGCGAACAGGCCCTTGACGTTGGTCTCGTGACGGTCGTCCACCCGGACGCCGCCCATGAAAAAGTGGATGCCGGGGCTCACCGGGACAGGGTCCGTCTTCGGGTCGATGTGCTGGTAGGCGATGATCTCCGCCCGCAGGTCCGAGAGCTTGTGCTGCCAGACGGATTCGTCCAACGCCCGCATATCGAGGCAGACTTCACCCTCGCAGCCCTTCTCCCGCTTGACGAAGACCATCTCCCGGGAGATCACGTCCCGGGGCATCAGGTTGCCCAGCTCCGGGTATTTTTCTTCCATAAAGTACCATGGCTTGCCGTCCCTCATAATAAACAGACGACCGCCCTCGCCCCGGGCCGCCTCGCTCACCAGCATCCGTTTGCCGGTGATGCCCATGGTGGTGGGGTGGTACTGGATCATCTCCAGATTGGCGAACGCCACACCGGCCGAGAAGGCGATGGCGGCGGCGTTGCCGGTGTTGGGAGTGGTGCCGGTGGTCATGCCCTCAAAAAAGCCGTTGAGGCCGCCGGTACAGAGGATCGTGCGTCCCGTAAAGGCGCGCATTTCCTGCGTAAAGAGGTCCCGCACGGCGATGGATTTCAGTTCGCCGTCTTCCACCGTGATCCCCGTCAGCTCGTGGTGGGGATATCGCCGGATGAGCCCTTGCGCCTCGTATTTGCGCGCCTCGTCGATGAGAGCGGTCATGATGATCTTCCCCGTGCTGGCCTTGGCGTAGGCGGTACGTTTTTTCTTCTGCCCGCCGAAGTTCCGCAGGATCAGTTGGCCGTCTTTGGCCATCAGCGGCGCGCCCAGACGCACCAGCCAGCGCACCACCTCCGGGGCGTGGTCCGTCAGGTTGCGCACGGCGGATTCCGCCTCCAAAAAGCAGCCGCCCCGCATGGTGTCCGCAAAGTGCTCGGCGGGGGTATCGTGCTCGCCCATGGTATCCAGCGCCGCGTTGATGCCGCCCTCCGCCAGCACGGACTGGGCCCGTTCGGAGGGCTGCGCGGAGATCAGTCGGCACCCGACGCCCTGTTCCGCCAGCGTGATGGCGGCGGCAAGGCCCGCCAGCCCCGCGCCGACCACGTTCACTTGTTTCATTTGTTCCATCTCCGTCACCTCAGACAGCCGCCCAGCGGACATAATACACCGCAAAGGCCGCGGCAAACATCAGCAGCAGCACGGACAACACCAACAGCAGATCCACGGCGAAGGCTTTGGTATCCTTCACACCCAGCCCGATCAGCGCCGGTCTGATATTGGTCAGCACGTGCAGCGCAATAGCCAGCACCAGCAGGATCTGCGAGATCATCCGCCCGGCGGTAAACACCTGCAAACGGTAGACATCGGCGTTGGCGGAACGGAAGATCACCAGATGCATCACCAGTGGAATGAGGATGGCAAAGCCGCTGATCCGCCGGATCCAGAACAGCTTGTTGTCCCTGAAATAACCCGCGCCTGACCGTCGGCGGGCGTGGAGCGTCTGCGCGGTCAGCACGGTGGTGACGACCACGTGTGCCGCCGCCAGCGCCAGCGTGACCCAGGCCACGGCGGCGACGGGCGCGGAATCGCCCCCGAACAGCCGCATCGAGCCCATGATCGCGTGGGCCAGGAAGGAAACCAGCATTCCGGCAACCAACGCCATATTCAGCTTTCTCATGCCATGTCGCCTCCCGTCACCGTGATCACCGTCACGCCCTGTCAGGTTTCGGGGCGCAATTGCAGCGCCTCCGCCATCTCTCGGGAGAGCACCGCCACGTCCAGCCTACCGGCCTCGATTTTGGAGACCAGCAGCGTGGGATTTTCCGTCCGCAGCCGCATCTGATTTTCCGGCAGTTGCGCCTGAAAACGTTCGGCCAGCTGCACGCCGGAGACGTCTCCCTTGGCGACGGCGCAGCGGAGGTCCTCAAAGATCACGGGGAGGGCCTCCCCGGTGAAAAACTGCCGCCAGTCCTCCAGCGTGCCTTCATGGAGGGCGGTGTTCAGCAACACGTAAAATTCACCCGACGGCTGGTCCGGCAGCTCCAATGTGGCGCTGCTCACCGCGTCCACCGGTTTGCCGGTGAGGGGGAACTGCGTGAGCAGAGGCAGCACGGCCAGCAGAAAGACGGCGGCAACAGTACCCAGCGCGTGGGCGGCGATACGTCTGTGTTTCATAGGTGTTACCCGATCAGTTCACGGCGGCCTTGCTGAGGGCGTCGTTGACCGCTTCGATGAATTCGCTGTGGGAGATGGTGGCGCCGCTGATGGCGTCCACTCCGTCAAGGCTCCCCTGCTCCGCCAGGCTCTGGGCGTATTTGTCCGCCGCCTGCACGGCCTTCTGCGCCTTCAGGCGGTTTTCCTGCGACAGTCCCGCGCCATAGGTCTCGTCCTTTTTCGTGCCGTCCAGCTCATAGAGGGCGAAGGTACAGGCCACCACCCGGTTATTGCTGACGGTGAGCTCCACCTCGCCGTAGCCCGCGCCGTTGCCGCTTTCATCCGCCTGGAAATCGGAGCTTCTGCCCGTATAGGTGCCGTCGGCGTAGTTGACGGCGGCGGGCGTTTTGGTCTTGCCGCAGCCCGCCAGCGAAGACGCCGCCAGCAGCAGCGCGGCCGCCGCAGCAGCGGCTTTGATCAATCCGTTATGTTTCATCTTGTTTTTCCTCCCTCGTTGCCATATTGACAACTTGTTCAACAGTCCCATTTTGATAAAATGGATTTATCGGGGTAATTATCATGTAGCGCGGATCAGTGATCCGCCCGCAACGCGATTCCGATTCATGATCGTTTTGTTGTTTGTTTTGAGAAGTAACACTTGTGAAGAACCGCCTTACGGCGGAGCGGCTCACTGAGCCGCGCTACGTGATATCACTGCTCCGCAAACTGCTCGTTCTTTTTGTCGTACAGGATCTTGCCGTGCTCCAGCCGGACGATCCGTTGGGCCACTTCGCCCACCTCCGGGTCGTGGGTAACGACGATGAGGCTGGTTCCCTCCTTGTGGGGCTGACGGAAGATGTCCAGCACGGTGTTCTCGTTGGCCTCGTCCAGGTTGCCGGTGGGTTCATCCGCCAGAATCAGCTCCGGGGAGTTGATCAGCGCACGGGCGATGCATACGCGCTGCTGCTCGCCGCCGGAAAGCTGGCTGGGCAGGTGTTTGGCGCGGTCCTTCAGGCCCACCCGCTCCAGCGCCTCCAGCGCCTCTTTTTCGTCGGGCATGCTGTGGTAATACTGGGCCACCATCACGTTTTCCACCGCGTTCAGGTAGTTGATCAGGTGGAACTGCTGGAATACCAGGCCGATCTTGTCCCGGTGGTATTCCGTCAGCTTGCGGTTGCTGTCTTTGGAGATATCACGGCCGTCGAAGATGACCTGCCCCGTGGTGGGCTTATCCATGCAGCCGATAATGTTCATCATGGTGCTCTTGCCGGAGCCGGAGGGCCCCATGATGGCGATCCACTCGCCCTGCTCCACCGTCAGACTCACGTGGTCCAGCGCGTGGAGGTCGCCGTATATTTTGGAAACGTCTTTCAGTTCTAACAGACTCATACTATATTCTCCTTTTTATTCGCCTTTGAGTACCAGCGCGGGATCCACCTCCACCGCGCTCTTGATGGGGATCAGGCACGCAAGGCCCGTTACCAGTACCGAGGCCGCGATGGTGACGGGGATGAGCAGCGGGCGGAAGGTGATGGAGCTGCTGAACACGTTCATGCTGATGACCTGCGCGAACGCGTACCCCAGCACGGAACCGAGGATGCCGCCCACGCCGCCCAGCAGCAGCCCTTCGCTCATGAACTCGCCCACGATGCTGGAATTGTACGCGCCGAGGGCCTTGCGCAGGCCGATCTCCCGGCGGCGTTCCGCGATGACCGCCGTCATGGTGGTGGCCACGCAGATCATGGTCAGCACCAGCACCACCGCCGTGACGATAAAGACCAGCGACTGCAATTTCGTCAGCACGGTGCTTTCCGACGCGGTAACGCGCTTGACAAGCTTGGCGGAGATGCCCGTGGACTGGCCGTTGACGGTCTCCACGTAGTTTTTCAGCGCGTCCTGCATGGCGGCCACGCTGACCTCCACGATGTCGTAACCGCGCTCTTCCAGCGTCAGGTAAGTGAGGTCCGGCAGGGACACGTAGAGGTAATCCTCCTCCGAGCCGCCGGTTTCGAGGATCCCCGTCACGGTCAGATCCAGCGCGTGGTCGCAGTAGGTCTCGCCGGTCTCGGGGTCGGTATAGATCTCATAGGAGGGAATCGCGGAGGTATCCATGCCCTCCGTGATTTCAAAGGAGTGGATGGCGGAAACGGTGTCGCCCTGCTTGATGCCGAGGCTTTCCGCCATTTTCGCGCCCACCAGCGTTTCGCCGTCCTTTGTGGGCAGGTCGCCGTTCACCAGCCAGTAGGGGCTGGTTTTCAGCACCGTGTCAAAGGTGACGCCCGCCAGCGTGACCGGCATGTTGTGGATCTTGGAGTTCTCGTACCGGTAGGGGGTATAGCCCTCCAGCTCCGCATCCGCGAAAGCGCCCACGCTCCGGGCCAGCGCATCGGGGGAGATGGCCGCTTCCCCTGCGGGGGTGAAGATGATGTTGGCGCCGTAGCTGCGGAACTGGGCGCTCATCTGCCGGGGCACGTCGTAGTAGATCATCACAAGGCCGGACAGGATCGTGGCCTCCACGATAATGGCCAGCAGCGCCACGATCATGCGGGAGCGCCGCCGCACCAGCGACGCCACGATCATCCGGATAAACATTCTTCTCTTTTTATTCATATCGGTACCGCCTTTCCTCAATGGCCGCCGTGCAGCACTTCGGAGGGCCGCAGCCGCAGCAGCGTGCGGATGGCGGGAATGCTGCCCACCAGCGTCACGGCGATGATCAGCACCGCCACTAAGAACGCCGCCATACCGCTCATCTCAATGGAGGCGGCGAACACCGTCTGCCCGATGATCTGGGCGAAGGCGTAGCCCATGAAGTAGCCCACCGCCGCGCCGAAGATGGAGGTCAGCATGATCTCCGTCAGCACCAGCACGGTGACCTGACCGTTCTTCGCGCCGACCGCCTTCAGCAGCGCCAGCTCCTGGCTGCGCTCCATCACACCGGAGGTGACCAGGTTGGAGATGCCCAGCGTCGCGCCAAGGAGGCTGAGCAGCGTGATGAGGCTCATCAGCAGCTCGGTCTTTTCGAGGATCTTGCCCTCGGAATCGGCAATCTGCCGTACCGCCGTGGCGGAGGCCTCGGGGATCGCCTCCTGGATCTGGAAGCAGATGGAGCTGACGTAGGCCGTGCAGTACCACAGGTCGTATTCGTCGCCGGAGAGCAGCGAGGGATTCCGAGCTGCCTTTACGGCCAGCTCGTCCTCGGGGGACGTGATGGCGCTGACCTCGATCTTTTTGAACAGCCCTTCCGAGCCCGTCAGCCGCTGCGCCGCCGGGAGGGTTGTATAAATTCCGTTGTCCTCGTCGTCGCCGGATTCATACACGCCGACGACGTTCAGCGTCTCGCTCTTTCCGCCGGCGGAAACGGTGAGGGTATCCCCGGCGGAGATGTTCTGGCGTTTGGCAAGGGCCGCGCCCACCATGGCGGCGTTCTCCGCCTGAGAGGCCTGCTCGTTGAGCCATTCGCCCTGCTCCACGTCCCACCAGCTTCTGAGGTTGATGATGCCGGTATCACGCTGATAGGTGGTGCCTTTTTTGACAAATTCCAGGTGGTGGTTGAACCAGGTGCCGACCAATCTGACCTCCTCACCGTTCAGCGTAACGGTTACGTCCGTTTCCGGCGAAAAATCGGTGATGTTGTTGGCCCAGAAGATGGTCAGCAGCTCGCCGATCTTCTCCTCCGGCAGGTATTCCGCCTGAGCGTCGCCGCCCTCCACGTCGTAAAGGCTGCTGATGACGGCCTCCGACTGGGGCACGACGGTGATGTTGGAGCCGTAGGTCTTCAACTCCTCGTTGATCTTGTCGCCCACGTCCAGCATGACGTTGAGCATCGCGGTGGCAATGGAAGCGCCGAGGGCCACCGTCAGGGCGATCATCAGCATCTTCTTCCACTGCCGCTTGAAGGTACCGCGTACCATTCTGAAAAACATAAGTCGATTCTCCTTCCCGCGCCGTTTAACTGAACCGGGACTGGTTTTTCACCATTTCCTCCACGGGAACGGTAATGTAAGATTCGTTGATATCGTAATCTATGATGATCGGGTTGCAGCCGCCCTTCATGCCGATGGTGGTGCGGTTCATCACCACGTTGCACTTTTTGCAGACGACCTGACCTTCGTTGTTTTCATAGTAACCGGCCTCGCCGCAGATCTCGCAGGCGTCAAGGCCCACGCCGTAGTTGTTGGTGTTTTCCTGCTTGAGGACCACGATAAAGCGCGTCAGCTTGCCCTCCGGCGTCGTATAGCCGAACCGGTGCAGATGGCCGTCGCTGACCATTTCCAGCGGCACGCGCAGCTCGCTGTCAGCCCCCGCTCCGTCCTTCACGAGCTGGGGGGCCTCCACGGGGGCCTCGCGGATCACCACGGTGTTGAGCTTGACGAACCACGTGGCGCAGAGAATACCGCAGACAAAGCACAGCAGCAATACGCCGGACCAGCGTTTGGCGCTGCGCCACATGGCGCGCTGCCTGCGGTGCTCCGCGTTGGTGCGGTAGGGCTCCTTCGCGGTGTAGCTGCGGATCCAGAGGATCACAGCCAGAACGACCAAAATACCGAAGGCGGTAAAGGTGTACCAATGGGCGCCGTTGTTGCTGGCGGCGGCAAATTTGAATAAGGCCTGGCTGTCGACGATCTTGCGGGGCGTCAGCACCAGCATCAGCCGGGCGAAATCGTACACCGCGTACATCACGTGCAGCGCGGCAAAGGCCGCAAAAGCCAGAACGGGATAGCCCTTTTTGACCGAAAGGGACGTAAGCTGATAGGCGCACAGCCCCGCCAGCAGGCAGACGATGAGCCCCAGCAGATAACCTCCCAGCCGGAACAGGTAATCGGTAGAGAGCAGTCCGTTGCCGCCGGTATCGAACTTAAAGGGATAGACGAAGACGTTGGGCACCGCCCCGTAGAGATAGGAAGCGATCAGCACCGCGACGGAGGAGGAGATCCCCACGGCGGCGGCCGTTTTCTTTTTCGGGGCTTCTGAAAGCCGGAAGGATTTGAGAGAGAATACGATGAGGGCGGCAGCCCAGAGAACGAACAGCGCCAGGGCGACGCCGTATCCGTACGCGCCGACCTTCCAGCCGCCCACCAGACGGCGCGTGTTCGTGACGTAAGCGCGTACCGCCGCCGCGATAAGCCCCAGCGCCAGACCGATCCGGGAGATCAGCCGGCCACGGTCGCCGAAGGAGCGGTCGATATACGCGAATGTAACCCCGAGGATCAGGGAAACGGCCAGCAGATCGCCGGTTACATTGATAAGATATGTCAGCATTTCGTCACCTTTTTATGTTGTCTGTTTACGCCGATATGGCTCAGACGCGCACGCGGAAGAGCGAGCGCATCCGAGCCAATCCGGGACCGCCGCGGGGGCGGCACTCCCTTTGCCGTCAAAGCCCCGTAAACCTCAACGGCATATTGATGTTGTGCTTATTCCGCCCAGGCGCCGTCCGTGAACTGCCAGGAATCATAGGTGTATTCGATGGCGTCGGGGAACTCGTGCACTTCGGGACCGGTGTTGTCGGTGTGGATCAGATAGGTGCTGGAGTCCGGGAACTTCACGGTGAAGGTGACGGTGTAGAGGCCGTCGCCGTCCATCTTGATATTCGCGCCGTAGTGGGGGCCGTCGGAAGCCGCCATGGGCATGAACGTACCGCTGACTTCATAGTCGCCGTCGTTCTTGGTGACCTTGTATTCCACGGTCAGATAGGGGACCCAGTCGCCGGTGCCGTAGCCGAGGCCGTTCTGCAGAGCGGAAACGTCCAGCTCCAGGTGGCAGTCGTAGTCCTCCGCCTTATAACCGCCGGTCATATCGACGGGCTGGAAATAAACGGCGTTCAGGTTGAGGAATTCCTTCTCCACGCCGGAGAAGATCTCCACCTCGGTGAAGCCGAGGTCTTCGCCTTCGTCGGCAGGAGCAGGCTCAGCCGTTTCGTTGGCGGCGGAAGGGGTCTCGTTCTCGACCGTCTTGCTGCCGCAAGCCGCGAAGCAGGCGACGACCATCACGAGGGCCAGAACGACGGAAAGAACTTTTGCGAGATTTTTCATCATGTACCTCCGAAAAAAATCTGTTTTACTGCTCCACCAATTGAATCGTGAATGATTTATGCGCCGGATAAACGTCGCAAGACAAGGAAGAAACCGCAAGACAGGCTGTCGCCTGTCGAGGATTTCTGACGCCGTATTGCGGCGTTTAGACAAGCAGAAATCTTCAAGTATGAATTGGTGGAGCAGTATCATTGTCAATAAGAACTGTACGGCTTACGGGAAACCGTTCAGATTATTGCTTGTTTCAAGCGCGCCGTCAGGCGGCGTCCTTTTTTGCTTTTCTGTTCTTGCGGATCATCATGATAAAGGTGATCACGGTGACGACGGTGAGGATGAGCTGCGGACCGAGGTTGATCCACGTGGGATAGATGCCAAGGAACGTCAGCACGTCGTTGCCGTTCATCCACGCAAGAGCGGGGATGGTGCCCGCCAGCTGCTGCACGAAGCCGCCGATGGTCTCCGCCAGCCGTCCGTCCAGGAACAGCTCGAACATACCGGAGCCGAGGAAGGCGATGGACATGACCGCCATCAGGATGCTGGTGGCCATAAAGAAGGGCTTGAGCGGGATCTTTACGCCGAACACACGGATCAGCACGAAGATCAGCGCCACCGCGCCGAGGCCTGCGGCGATGCCGCCGAACACGGCCAGGTATCCGTTGGCCATCTCCCCCGCCCGGGAGAAGTACTGCTGGCAGAAGAGGATCACTTCCGCGCCCTCGCGGAACACCGCCAGGAAGGAGGTGAAGCCCAGCGCCCACATTTTGCCTTTATCCGCGGAGTCGGAGACCTTGCCGGAGATGTAATTGGTCCAGGCCTCGCTCTCCGCCTTGGAGATCATCCAGTTGGAGACGTAGATCAGCACGACCACCGCGATCAAGGCCGTCACGCCCTCCACGATCTCCTGCGGGATGGAGTTGCTGGTGCTGCTGGTGATGGAGTAGAGAAGCACCGCAAGGCCTACGCTGGCGATCAGGGCGATCACCGCGCCGATATAGACGTACCGGGTGCCGCGCCTGTTTTCCGTTTTGATGAGATAGGCGACCATGGCGCCCACGATCAGGATCGCTTCGAGGCCCTCGCGGAGGATGATGCCGAAGACAGCGCCGAAGGTGGCCCAGGCAAGGCCCCCGCCGGAGCTTTCCTCCCCTTCTTCGTCGTCGGTCTTGTAGCCGAACAGCTCGTCGAGGATGTTGGCGTCCTCCCGCAGCAGGGCGACAAGCTTGTCCACCTCGCCACGGACCTCCTCCACAGAAGCGCCGTTATTGACGGCCTTTTTCATGTTGGAGAACTGCAGCTCCACTTCGTTCACCCGGGCGCCGGAGATGTAGCCCATGACGGTTTTTTCAAAGCCGGAGGTCTCGTACCAGAAGCCGTAGGAATTGGTGAAGGGCTTGTAGTAGCCCTCGTCGCCGTCCTTGGCCTCGCCCGCTTCATACCGGCGCAGACCCTCTTCGAGGAGGTTTGCGATCTGATCCGTCACGTCG
>CAMVNL010000031.1 GCA_947168785.1 uncultured Clostridia bacterium
GATATTCCCGCACGGGGCTGCAGGAGCCGGGGATCGAAGTGCTGCCGGACGGCCGCCTGTATGGCTATTTCCGTACGGACCGCCACTTCCAGTATGAGAGCTTTTCCGGCGACGGCGGGGCCGTCTGGACAAAACCGCTGCCCTCCCGCTTTACGTCGCCCGATTCCCCCATGCTGATCCGGCGCAATCCCTTCTCAGGGATCTATTACGCCCTCTGGAACCCCATCCCCAATTACAACGGACGCATCGACCCCTCCCGGCGGTGGGTCGCCGCGGGGCGCACCCCCTTCGTGCTGGCCCGGAGCGAGGACGGCGTCAATTTCTCCGACTATACGGTGCTGGAGGACGACCCGGAAAAGGGCTATTGCTACCCGGCCCTCTATTTCCTTGATGAAAAGACCTTTTTGCTGTCCTATTGCTGCGGCGGCGAGGAGGACGGCATGTGCCTGACCCGCACCCGCCTCCGCCGGGGAGAATTGGCAAAGCCGTAAAAACGTAAAAAAAGACTTGACAAGATATTATTCTTGTGTTATTATCATGTTGAAAATAACACAAGGGAAGTGATTCCATTGCAGACGGAACAGGATTTTTTATCGACCTACCGGCTGGAGGATTTTGAGCGTCCGTCGGTGACGGCGGATATCGCGGCGTTTATGATCCGTTCGGAGGTCCGCGGCAGCTACCGGCAGGATTCCGGCAATAAGCTGAGCCTGCTGCTGGTGAAGCGGGGCTGTCACCCCTTCAAGGACCACTGGGCGCTGCCGGGCGGCTTTTTACAGCCGGGCGAGACCATTGAGGAATGCGCCCTGCGGGAGGTGCAGGAGGAGACCAACGTGCTGCCCGTGTCGTTGATGCCGGTGGCCGTGTTCAGCGAGCCGGGGCGCGACCCCCGGGGCTGGATCATTTCCCACGCCTTTGCCTCTGTGATCAGCGAGGAATCGGTGAAGCAGGCCGGTGGCGACGACGCGGCGGACGCCCAGTGGTTCGACGTGAGCTTTGACCGACGGGAGAACGGCAGCTATCTGCTGACGCTGCAATACGGCGATATCACGCTGAACGCGATTTTGACGGAAGAGGAGACCCGCTTCGGGAAGACCTCCTTCCGCATCAAAGAGAGCGGCGGGCTGGCTTTTGACCACGCCCGGATCATCGCCACCGCCCTGACGGCGCTGCGCAGCGACGCGAAGAACTTTGAGACGATCTTCGATTTTTTGCCGGAGACCTTCACGCTGACGGCCCTGCAAAAGGTACAGGAGACGATCATGAACATCACGGTGCTGCCCGCCAACTTCCGCCGGAAGATCGCGGACTACGTGGTGGAAACGGATGAATACACACAGGGCGCGGGGCACCGGCCCGCAAGACTTTACAGAAGAAAAAACTGATCGGAGGAGGAAAGGAAATGAAGCGGTTTTTAGTGGTCGTGGATATGCAGAAGGATTTTGTAGACGGGGCGCTGGGCAGCAAAGAGGCCGTGGCCATCGTTCCCGCCGTGGCGGAGAAAATCAAAGCCTTCGACGGCGAGATCTTCGTCACCTTTGACACCCATTTTGAGAATTATATGAATACCCGGGAGGGCAAATTCCTGCCGGTGCCCCATTGCATCAAAAATAAAGCGGGATGGAAGCTGGACAAGGACGTGGCCGCCGCATTGGAGGAAAAGGCCTATACGCCGGTGGAGAAGATCACCTTCGGCTCCACCGCGCTGCCGGAGCTGATCGAAAGAGCGGCGGGGGAGGAGGACTTCTCCATAGAGCTCATCGGCCTCTGCACGGATATCTGCGTGGTCAGCAACGCGCTGCTGCTGAAGGCCCATTTCCCCGAGGCGCCCATTTCCGTGGACGCGGCCTGCTGCGCGGGCGTGACCCCCGAAAAGCACGCCGCGGCGCTGGAAACCATGCGCAGCTGCCAGATCACGATCGCGTAGCACGCAGCCTCAGCTGCGTTGGAGGCTCAAGTCGCAAGTCGCAAGTCGCCCTTCGGGCGGTTCTATACGGAGAAAGAAAGCGTTGCCCTTTAATGGAAAATGCTTCATGCTCAGGGAAAACGTATTATCATGGGCAACCGCCCGACGGCGCAATGCGCCGTGCTACCCTGTGACACAATCCCCATCAATGAAAAAGGACGAATCATCATGTATCAATTCAACGCTGAAAAAATCAAAAACGAATGTGTGCAATGGATCCGCGATTTCTTTGCGGAGAACGGCAAGGGCTGCAACGCGGTGATCGGCATTTCCGGCGGTAAGGACAGCTCTATCGTGGCGGCCCTGTGCGTGGAGGCGCTGGGAAAGGAGAGGGTCATCGGCGTGCTGATGCCCTGCGGCGAGCAGGCGGATATCGACAAGGCGCTGCTGCTGGTGAAGCACCTGGGCATCCGCCACTATATCGTCAACATCAAGGACGCGGTGGAGGGCGTGACGAAGAATCTCCCCTTCGAGCTGAGCCAGCAGAGCCGCCAGAACCTGCCGCCCCGCATCCGCATGGCCACGCTCTACGCGGTCTCCCAAAGCCACAACGGCAGGGTGGCCAACACCTGCAACCTGTCGGAGGACTGGGTGGGCTATTCCACCCGCTACGGCGACAGCGTGGGGGATTTCAGCCCCTGCTCTCACCTGACGGTGCAGGAAATGAAGGCCATCGGCCATGCGTTGGGCTTGCCCGAGGTGCTGGTGGAGAAGGTGCCCAGCGACGGCCTATGCGGCAAGACGGATGAGGACAACCTGGGCTTCACCTACGCTGAGCTGGACCGTTACATCCGCGAGGGCGTCATCGAGGACGCGGACAAAAAAGCCAACATCGACCGGCGGCATAAGACCAACCTGTTCAAATTACAGCTGATGCCAGCCTTTGACCCGGAGATTGCAGAATATGGAGAATAAGCCGTACCGTCTGGGGATTACTGTGGGCCGCTTTCAGACCTTCCACAACGGGCACAAATTCATGATCGACAAGGCCGTGGCCCTGTGCGACCGGGTAGGGGTGTTTATCGGCTCCTCGCAGGAGTCCGGCACCGCCAAGAACCCCTTTGACTACGAGACCCGTAAGCGGCTGCTGACAAAGATCTACGGCGGCAGAATCAGCGTGTTCCCGCTGCCGGATATCGGCGTGGGTAACAACTCCCGCTGGGGCGACTACGTGCTGGACAACGTGCTGGACCGGTTCGGCGAGCTGCCGGACCTGCTGGTCTCCGGCAAGGAGGTCCGCCGCATCGACTGGTTTGACAGCGTGAAGAGTCTCACCATCGCGGAGCTGTACGTGCCGAAGATCATCGACATTTCCGCCACGCAGATGCGGGAATACTTCCTCACCGGCAACGCGGAGGCGTGGAAGCGCTTTTCCGACCCTGTGCTGTGGGACGAATTCGATACCCTCCGCGCGTTGGTAGAGGCGGCGCAGGGGAACAACAAAACCGCAAGTATCTGAGCATAATGATAAAAGTTGAAAGTTGAAAGTTAAAAAATGGAGCCTGTTCCAGGCTCTATAAATGGGCAAGGGCGAAGCCCTTCCACGTTTCAACTCTCAACTTTCAACTCTCAACTCTCAACTTTCAACTCTCAACTTTCAACTTTCAACTTTTAACTTTTAACTCTCCGACCTATCCTTTCAGAAAGAGGTAACTGCCATGAAACTATCTCCCATCGTCGTATCCCTGCTGGATACCGACCTTTACAAATTCAACATGGATCAGGTAATCTTCCACAAGCACACGGACCTGTGCGGGCAGTATTATTTCAAGTGCCGCAACAAGGGCGTGACCTTCACGCCGGAGATGGCGGAGGAGATCAGCGCACAGATCGACCACCTGTGTTCCCTTCGTTTTACAAAAGAGGAGCTGGATTACCTGCGCTCTATCCGCTTCATCAAGAACGACTATGTGGAATTTTTGCGGCTGTACCACCCCATCCGGGACTACGTGACCGTATCCCTCTCCGACGAGGGCGAGCTCTCCATCGTGGTGGACGGCCCCCTGTTCTCCGCCATGCAGTTTGAGATTTTCCTGCTGGAGATCGTCAACGAGGTCTACTTCCGCATGGCCTACGACTATGACGCGCTGCTGGCTTCCGCCAAAGAGCGGCTGGACGACAAGATCAGAAAGCTCAACGACGGTACTTATACCTTCAATTTTGCCGAGTTCGGCTGCCGCAGACGCCTCTCCCGTGAGTGGGAGGACGAGGTGGTCCGCCGGCTTGTCACCGAGACGAAGAGCTGTGTCGGCACCTCCAACGTGTACCTGGCCATGAAGTATCACGTCACCCCTATCGGCACCTACGCCCATGAGTTCGTGCAGATGTATCAGGGCATCGACTCCATTCCGCTGGCCTACACCAACCACTACGCCATGAAGGACTGGTATGACGAGTATAACGGCGACAACGGTACGGCGCTGACAGATACCATCACCACCGACTTGTTCCTGCTTGATTTCACCCGCTCCAATGTGAACAACTATAACGGCGTGCGCCATGACAGCGGCGACCCCTACGAGTGGGGCGAAAAGATCATGGCCCACTACAAGAAGTTTGGCGTGGACCCCAAGACCAAGCTGCTGCTGTTCAGCGACAGCCTTGATTTTGACCGGGCGCAGAAGCTGTACGACTACTTCCGCGAAAAGACGAAGGTCTCCTTCGGCATCGGCACCTTCGTCTCCAACGATACCTGCGCCGAGGCGCTGAATATCGTCATCAAGCTGCAATACGTCAACGGCCGCCCGGTGGCAAAGCTTTCCGACACCCCCGGCAAGGCCATGTGCCGCGACGAGGAGTATCTGGAGTACCTGAAACGCTCCGTCGCCTTCCGGATCAACCGGGAGAAATAAGGATTTGTCGGGACAAAACCGTAGCACGCTGCCTCAGCAGCGTTGCAACGCAGTTCCGTTTTTTACCGTAAAGATCATGTAGCGTGTCAGTTTTGCCTGTACTGCGGAAAACTTCATTTGCGCAGAAAATGCAGCTGAAGCCGACCCAAATATTAAGAAAACGCATCCCGGCGGAAGCTCCGTCGGGATGCGTTGCGTTTGATTGCCTGTTTTTTGTTACCGTAAAGGCGCGCCGCAGTTGCGGCAGAACTTTTCGTCGGCGCTGCGCGGCTCGGTCCCGCACTGGGGACACCGGAGCTGCAGCGGAGCCGACGCCGCCGACGCGGTGAAATCTGCCGGCGCGGATACGGCGATCGGCGAGAGAGAGTCCGTGGGTCTGTCCGGCATTTCCGGGGACATGGGATACGGCTCCGTCGGGAAGCCGGGATCCACGGGCGCCGTTTTTTCCGGGCTTTCCGCCGCAAAAACCGCTTCTTCCGGTACGACGACCGGTTCGCCCCGGGTGAACTCGATGGCGTAGAGGTACTCGCAGGTCACTTCTTCCGGGTCGATGGGCGGGAAGGTGATCTTCGCCCTGCCGCCGTCGTTTTCCACCGTGAGGGCGGCGGGGTGGGAGAGGAGCCTTGCCTTGAGGCCCTCCGCATAGGGGATCTCGTTGAAGGTCACGCTGCCGAAGGGGAAGCGGTCGATGATCGCGTAGACGGCGTCGCCTTTTTTCGTGTAATAGACGCCCTCCTGCCGGTTTTTGGTGTAAACGCGGGTGCCGTAGATGGCGTCGCCGTTGACCTCCAGCCATTTGCCCATCTGCAGCAGACGTTCTTCCATGATGACGGGGATGGTGCCGTCGGCGGCGGGGCCGATGTTCAGCAGGAAGTTGCCGCCCTTGGAGACCAGGTCGCACAGCGTCACCAGCAGCTCTTTGGCGGTGAGATAGTCCTCGGTGGTCTCGGCGCGGTTCAGTCCGAAGGAGCGGCCGATGCCCCGGCACTCCTCAAAGGGGCGGTCCAGCTCGATATCCTCGATTTTCCGGCCGTTGTCGATGGTGCCGTATTCGGTGGTGAAGTTGCCGCCGAGTCTCCCGCGGGTCTCCTTGCCCCAGCGGTCGTTGGGGACGATGTAGTCCTTCACCGGGGATTCGTTATACAGCCACTGCAAAAACTCGGTGGAGTGCCACACGCTGCTTTCATAGTCCCACTCGCCGTCGGTGAAAAGGGTGGCGGGCTCATACTTCGTGATCAGCTCCTTCAGCATCGGGTGCAGGTGCTTGAGGGCGTATTCCTCCGGATCCTTGAGAAAGAGGGGATGGAACCACTCGTACACGGAGTGGTACACGCCGAAGCGAACGCCGGTACCCTCCAGCGCGGTTTTCAGCTCCATGCAGAAATCCCGGTGAGGCCCCACGTCCACGGTGTTCCAGTTCCAGGCGTAGTCGGATTTGTAGAGGCAAAAACCGTCGTGGTGCTTGGAGACAAGGTTCATATACTTCGCGCCGGAGCGTTTGATGAGGTCCGCCCACTGGTTGGCGTCGAACAGCTCCGCCTTGAACATGCCGGCGAAGTCCTCATAGTGGAAATCCTTTCCGTAGACCCGGTCGTGGAATTTCCGCGCCTCGGAATCGGGATTCTCGATCTGGCGCATGTACCATTCCGCGTAGTCGCCGCGCCTTGTGAAGGCGGGCACGGAATAAATTCCCCAGTGGATGAAAATGCCGAATTTCGCGTCGGCGAACCATTCCGGCACCGGGCGGGCGTTCAGGGATTCCCAGTTGTTTTCGTACGTCATGACAGTTGGTCCTTTCCGAGAATGTGATTTTTCTCTTCCATCATATAACAACGGGCCGCTCAATGCAATAAATTTCGGAAAAATTTTCCGTTTTCCCTTGCCTGCGTGGGCCGCAGGGTATATACTATAACAGATAACATAAGAAAGGCACGGAATTGTTTTATGCCGGATACCTATATCAAAGGATTGATCGAATACGCCGTCGCGAACGGTCTGCTGGAGGAGGCGGACCGGATCTACGGAACCAATCAGCTGCTTGCTCTGCTGCATCAAAATAGCCTCGACGACGACGCCGTTCCCGCGGAGCTGCCCCTGCACGAGCTGCTGGAAAAGCTTTGCGACTGCGCCGTGGAAAGAGGGCTGATTGAGGATTCCGTCACCTACCGGGATCTGTTCGATACCGCCCTCATGGGCGCGCTGACGCCCCGCCCGTCAGAGGTGCGGAAGAAATTTGCCGATCTGTATCGGGAATCTCCCCTGAAGGCCACCGACTACTATTTCGCCCTCAGCAACGCCACCAACTACATCCGCAAGGACCGCATCGACAAGATCATCCGGTGGGAGCCGGAGAGCGACTACGGTACCATTGAGATCTCCATCAACCTGTCCAAGCCCGAGAAGGACCCCAAGGCCATCGCCGCGGCGAAGAACGCGCCCCAGTCGGGCTATCCCAAGTGCCTGCTGTGCAAGGAGTGCGAGGGGTACGCCGGCAGGGTGGATTTCCCCGCCCGCCAGAACCACCGGATCATCCCGCTGACCATCAACGGCGAGCCCTGGTTCCTGCAGTATTCCCCCTACGTCTATTATAACGAGCACTGCATCGTCTTCAACAGCCGGCACATCCCCATGAAGATCGACCGGTCGGCTTTTGCAAAGCTGTTGGAGTTCGTCACGCTCTTCCCCCACTATTTCATCGGCTCCAATGCGGATCTGCCCATCGTGGGCGGTTCCATCCTCAGCCACGAGCATTTCCAGGGCGGCCATCACGAGTTTGCCATGGAGCGGGCTCCCATCGAGACGGAAATCCGTTTTGAGGGCTTTGACAACGTGAAGGCAGGCATCGTGAAGTGGCCCCTTTCCACCATCCGGCTGCAGTCCCTTGACCGGGAAGCGCTGGTGGACCTGGCCGACCGCATCCTGACGGCCTGGCGCGGCTATACGGACGAGAGCGCCTTCATCTTTGCCGAGACCGAGGGCGTGCCCCACAACACCATCACCCCCATCGCCCGCCGCAGAGGGGAGCTTTACGAGTTGGATCTGGTGCTGCGGAACAACATCACCACCGACGAGCATCCTCTCGGCGTGTATCATCCCCACGCGGAGCTGCACCACATCAAGAAGGAGAACATCGGCCTGATCGAGGTCATGGGCCTTGCGGTGCTGCCGCCCCGCCTGAAGCCGGAGCTGGAGGCGCTGGCCCGGGGGATCCTCGAAGGGCGCGATCTGACCGCCGACCCGCTGACGGCCTCCCACGCCGAATGGGCCTATGACTTCATGAAGAATTACGCCGAGATCAACGCGGACAACGTGACGGAGATCATCCGCGCCGAGGTGGGCAAGGTCTTTGCCAAGGTGCTGGAGCACGCCGGCGTGTATGAGCGCAGTGAAAATGGCAAAAAAGCGTTCCTTCGTTTTGTGGAATCTGTGCGTTGACTTTCCGTTTTTTGTCTGATATAATTATGGTACGGAATTATTGATTGAAACGGAGGCTTTACCGGATGAAAAATATGAAAAAAGCGTTATGTCTGTTGCTTTGTCTTATTGCGGCGCTGTCCTGCTTCGCGCTGACGGCCGCAGCAGAGGATGAACCAACCGCCTGCGAGCATGAGTATAGTACCACGACGGTGGCCCCCACCTGCGCGGAGCAGGGCTATCTGCTCCACGTCTGCTCCAAGTGTGGCGACTATTTCAAGGATAATTACACAAACCCGCTGGGGCACAACTACGGCGAGTGGGCCAACGTGAGAGCCGCCACCTGCACGGTGGAAGGCTTGCAGGAGCGCGAGTGCATCCGCTGCCACGGCAAAGAGACGCGGACGATCTCCGTCATCCCCCACGTGGATGAGGACGAAAACGGAAAATGTGACGTCTGCGGCGCGAAGGTGGAAGTGAAGAAGATCTTTTCCCCCTTCGAGTGGCTCAAGGCGTTTATCCAGTTCCTGCGGGATTGGTTCAACGGCATCTTCGCGTAAAACGGAATAATTGATAAAAAAGGGCATGGACTTCGGTTTGTGCCCTTTCTTATATTGTGAGCCGTTGTAAAACGTCAGCTTCTTTTATGATAATTGTTGAGCGGCGCTGAGGTGACACGCTGCCAAAAGACACCGAAATTTCCCTGTGCTAAATAACAATCCCCCTGACCATTTGCGGTTCAGGGGGATTGTTGTGTGGGAATCCTCAAATCAGCGTTGGATTATCATTACAGATCAATGACTTCAAACCGTTTTTCCGCTTTTTTGCAGGCAATGGCGGTGAGGGCGGCGTAGACCAGCGCTGCGGCGGCAAGGATCATCATCTGCAGGCCAAGGCGTTCCCCGGCGGGATTGTGCAGAAAGGTCAGGCCCGGCAGATGGGGCAGCGTTTCCGCCAGCGAAATCAGCAGCAGCGCTGCGATCCCGAAGGACAGGAACGGGATCCCGATCTTATACGCGGTTTTGAAGAATCCGCCCACGAACAGCGCGTTGAACGCGGCGAAGATCAGCAGCACGAAGGCGAGATAGACCGGCGTGGCGTTCATCAGCGCGTTGGAAACGTAGGGCGCCGCTGTCGAAAGCGCGGTCATCCGCATTGCCGTCAGAGCGGCGCAGAGGACGAATCCGCACAATTGAATCGCACAGGTAAAGGCGTACTTCGCTTTCACGAAGTCGCTTTTTTTGACGGGCAGCAGCACCGTATAGAGCACGTCGTTGACTTCTCTGGCGTTCTGGAAGGAGTGGAAGATCCCGAAACAGATGAAAAACGCGCTCATGAGGATCGGGTACCCCGGCAGCAGCGTCATCAGTGCACCCGCAAGGAAAATATACGCCAGCGGCGACGCGGCCAGCTTAAACTCTTTCATCAGCAAGCTTTTCATACAGCGACTCCTTTTCGTAGTGTACCATGATCTCCTCCAGCGTGTCCCCGTTGCCCGCGGCGGCGTTTTCCGCCATAAAGGAGGACAGGGATTGAGAGGCGATCACCTGGCCCTTTGCGATGTAGGTGATATCGTCGGCGCACTTTTCCAGGTCCGACGTGATGTGGGTGGAAAAGAGGATGCTCACGCCCTTTTTCTTCAGGAACAGAAAGGCGTCCAGCAGCTCCGACCGGCTGACCGGGTCCAGCCCGCTGGTGGGCTCGTCCAGGATCAGCAGTTCCGCCCGGTGGGACAGCGCCAGCGTCAGGCTGAATTTGACCCGCATCCCTTCGGAGAGCTCCTTCGGCGTCTTGTTTGCGTCCAGCGAGAACGCGTCAAGGTATTTGCGGCAGGCGTCGTCGTCCCAGTTGTCGTAGAACTGTTTCGTCACCTCCACGATCTGCGAGAGCTTTTTGCGGCTGTAAAAATCCACCGCGCCGCCCGCGTAGCCGATCCGCTGCTTGATCTCCCGCTCCTCCTCAGGCATTTCCAGCCCGAAGATGCGCACCTCGCCCCCGTCCGGGTGGACAAGGTTGAAGATGGATTTCAGCGTCGTGGTCTTACCCGCGCCGTTGCGCCCGATCAGCCCCATGATGCGGCCTTTTTCCATGGAAAACGTCACGCCGTCCAGCAAAAACGACGGGTAGCGCTTGGTGAGCCCTTTCACTTCAAGAATGGCCACGGTCAGTCCTCCTCTCCGTCCGGCGCGTTCTCTGCGCCGAAAATGTGTGAAAACAGATTGGAAAACGTGGATTTCGGCGGGATGGCGATGCCCTGTTTTTCGTCGCCCAACAACAGCAGCGTGTCGCCGGGCTCAATGTGGAACAGGTCCCGCGCTTCCTTCGGGATCACGATCTGCCCCTTGGCCCCCACCGTCACGCTCCACGCGTATTTGCCTTTTGGTTTTTTCATAAAAACACCCCTGTGGTATGAAATGTTATACAAATCATACCACCAAAACGGGAAATTGTCAATATCTTCGAGGAAAAAGATTGAAGGCGCAGGGTGAAAACGGTTTCAGAAAAGAAAAGCGAGGCGGGAGTATTTCTTCTCACACCTCACAATGATTTCCTGTTTAATTGGCGTTAAAGCGCCTCACCACCCGGAGATCCCACCCCGCTGCATGGCGCCGGTGATTTTTCCCCGCAGGTTGGGGTAGTCCTTTTCCAGCGCAGCGATCAGCTCCTTCACATTCTGCCGCTCGCTGGTCTTATCCATCGGGCAGGGGCTTTTCACCACGGGCAGGTTCTCCCGCCGGGCAGCGGAGGCCACCTCTTTTTCCGTGGCGAAGATCATGGGACGGATCATCGTCAGATCCTTGCGGGACAGGTACGTCACCGGGCGGAAGCTGCCGATGGTCCCGCCGGAGAGCAGGTTCATCATAAACGTCTCCGCCGCGTCGTCCATGTGGTGGCCCAGCGCCAGCTTGTTGCAGCCCGCGGCCTTCGTCATGTCGTGGAGTATCCCCCGGCGCATTCTGGCGCAGAGGGAACAGGGATTGCTCTCTTTCCTCGTTTCAAAGATGACTTTATATAGCTCCGTGCGCCGGATGATATATTCCACACCGAGTTCGTCGCACAATTCCTGCACGGCGGAGTAATCCGCCTCTTTGCCGAAAAAGCCGGGGTCGGCGGTCAGCGCCACCACTTCAAAAGGGGCAGGGTAAAACCGGCGCAGCTCCGCCAGGCCCTTCAGCAGGGCCA
>CAMVNL010000032.1 GCA_947168785.1 uncultured Clostridia bacterium
CACTCTGATTCTAATCCCACAGAAATCCGTGATGAACCAAAAAAACCGCCCGCCTCCGGTCCGGAGTCGGGCGGTTCGTTCGTCATGATTGTTTTAACACGTCTTATTTCTTGAAAATCGCGGTGATTCTGTCCCACAGGTTTTCAAAGAAATCGCCGATCTTTTCAAAGAAGGCTCTGATCTTCAGCAGTATGGAATCCACGGGGCTGCTTTCCAGCAGTTCGCTGGTGAGCATGGTGTAGGTCTCATAGCCGTCGGGGTTGTTTTTGTCCAGCGTGATCACGCGATAGCCTCTGTGATGGTCGTTGTAAGAGGCAAAGGTGCAGCCGGGGGAGGAGACAAGGTCGATGCCCTGATAGTCCACGATATAGGCGTTGATGTGGTCGTGGCCGAAGAAGACCGCGTTCACGTCGCCCTGCTCCAGCATGGCGTCCACCTGGGCATAGCCGGGGGCAAAGCCGGTGTTGGGCGGGCAGGGACCTTCGCTCATCCAGTTGGTGGTCAGGTCGGTGCCGTCGGGCAGGGTGTAGTAGGAACCGGCAAAGCTCACGGCGCCTTCCGTGCCCTGCGGCACTTCCTTCAGCGCCCGCACGATCTGCGGGGGCACGATGTGCTGGAAGGCGATGGAGGGCACCGCCACGCCGCCGTTGGCCGCTTTCAGCTCATTGGATTTCTGTACGTACCACTCCACCTGCTCCGGAAGCACGTATCCGTATCCGCCGTAATTGTCGTCGGGATTGTAGTTGCCGGAATCGAAGCACCAGATGTTGTAGGCCACCTTGTCGCTGTCTTTGGCTGCGTACACGGGGATGTTGTAGGTGCCGGCGTTGATGGTGTAGTTATTGCCCACGGTTTTATCCGCCACGACGCCCGCGCAGCCGATAAAGCAGGAATAGGTCTCATACTGCTCGATCTGCTCCATCTTTGTGTAGGGAGTGTCGTCGTCGGCATGGTTGCCGAAGACCATCGCGACCGGAATGCCGTATTTCTCAAATACGTCCATATAGTTTTTAATGGCCGTTCTGGCGGCGATCTTCGTCTTGCAGGAATAGCCCGCGATGTTGTCGCCCGTCATGATGATGAGGTCGGGATTTGCTTTTTCGATGGCCCGCTTGAGGGACTGCTTTGCCAGCGGATCAAGGGATTCGTCGTCCTGCAGGTCGGCCACCTGTAAAATGGTCAGCTTTCCTTCGTCGTTGAACGCGATCTTTGCGTCGGCGGGGCGTGAAACGTCCACGTCGGAGGAGGCCAGCGCAGGGATCAGCATGGCGGCCGTCATGATCAGGCACAGCGCCAAAGCAAGCAGCTTTTTGAATTTGCTCATAAAAAATCTTCCTTTCCTGTTGATACTTTCATTATAGGTGCTCCGGGCGATAAAATCAAGCGTTTTTCACGATTTATACGGGGATGATATCGTAAGAAAAGGCGAAGGATTTCTCCGCGAAGCAGCGCCACGGCTCCTGCGCGGCAAAGCTCAGGTTGTCCGCCCGCATCTTAAAGTCGAGGTTGACGACGGTCTTTTCCTGTTCCGTCAGCTCGTCGTCGTGCTGCGTCTCAATGATCTGTTCGTCGGTATAGTGCTTGGCGTTGAACACGAAGCCCCGCTGCGACCGGTCGGCAAAGACGAAGCCGTGTCCCGCTTCATCCGTCACGGCGGCAATCTTCGTGCCGAAATGGGCGCCGCTTTCGGTGGGATAGATATAGTGCTCGAAATTCTCCCGTACCGTGGTTTTATAGGAGGAAAGCCGCTGGCTGCGGAAACGGTCGGGATAGGCCTCCGCCGGCCCGTAGCCCACGTACCGTATCTGTTCAAAGTCCTTGGGCATGGTCAGCTGCAGACCGAAGCGGGGCAGCTGCGGCGCGCCCTCGTTCACCTTTGCGGAAACGCTGACGTTGATCCTGCCCTCCGACGTGAAGGTATAGACGATCTCGGCTTTGACGGCGGGCGGCATGGCGGCGGCCGCAAAGGCGACCTTTGTCCGGATCTCCACTTCTTCCGGCGTGCTCTTCGTCACCTCCACGGAGTAGGTCTTCTGCTTCGTCTGGCGGAAGCGGGCGCGCTCCCACTCCGGTTCTTTGCCGCCGAACTGCCAGTGGGGGCGGGAGAGTGAAAATTCCAGCGGCTCCAGCAGCAGGTCGCGGCCTCTGCTGACGGAAGCCAGCTTGCCGGAAAGCTTATCAAAGACGCAGGTGACCTCTCCGCTGCGGAGAATGAGATGGGCGCGGGTCTCCTGTCTTTCCAGCGGGACAGATTTCACGGGGGAGGTGAAGTCCACGGGCTCGTTTTTCAGCACGAACTGGGTGTGACCGATCTCAAAGCCCTTTTCGGCGAAGGGCGTCTCTTCGTGGTACTGCAAAAAGACGTTCAGAGTCGTGAAGCACAGGGGTTCGTAGTCGTCAAACAGCCGGAAGGTGGCCTCCCCCTGCGGCGGAATGGCGGGGCAGGGGATGGCGCTGCCGGTTTTCAGCTCGCCGTCCTCCTCCAGCGTCCAGATGATGTCGGTGTCCTCCAGCGTGGTGAAATACCGCTTGTTTCGCACCGTGATCGCGCCGTTCTCATAGGTGACGGAAAAGGGCTTATAGGCGTCCTTCATGTCCCAGTAGCCCGGCCGCGGCCTTCTGTCCGGGTAGACGAGGCCGTCCAGACAGCTGATGCGGTCGTTGGGCCAGTCGCCGAAGTCGCCGCCGTAGCGGTATTTCGGCTTTTCCTTCGTGCCGGCGTTCACCGCGTGGTCGGCAAATTCCCATACGCAGCCGCCGCAGTAGTTGTCGTACTGTTCAAAGTCGTCCCAATGCAGCGGAATGTCCCCGGTGGACTGGGAGGATACGTATTCGCAGTAGAAGAAGGGCTTTTTGTTCTCCGGGTTTTCCAGATATTCCTTCAGGTACTCCGTGGAGGCGTACATGCGGCTCTCCACGTCGGAAATGTCGCTGAAATCCCTTCCCACCCTCGCGGCGTATTCCAGATGGGCGTTTTCATAGTGGATCAGCGCATGCGCGTCACGGTCCCGGATATACCGCGCCATGGCCCGGTGGTGCTCGCCGCAGCCGGATTCGTTCCCCAGCGACCAGAAGATGACGCAGGGGTGGTTTTTGTCCCGCTCATACAGCCGGGCCGCCCGGTCCACACAGGCGCTTTCCCATTCCGGCGCGTCGCACAGATGGGCCCAGTAAAGCCAGTCCCAGTCGCCGAAATTGTAGCCCATGCCGTGGGTTTCCAGATCCGCCTCGTCGATCACCATAAAGCCCATGGCATCGCACAGGGACAGGAACCGCGGGTCGTTGGGATAGTGGGAAGTGCGGATGGTGTTGACGTTGGCCTGCTTGAGCAGGCGCAGCTCCGCCGCCATTTTGGCGTAGCTGACGTAATAGCCTGTTTCCGGGTCGGTATCGTGTCGGTTGATCCCCCGCAGCTTGATCTTCTGCCCGTTGAGCAGCAGGCAGCGGTCTTTGATTTCCACCCTGCGAAGCCCCACCGGAAAGGCCGCATGCTCGCTTCCCACGTTCACCCGCAGCGTATATAGCCTCGGCGCTTCGGCGTTCCACAGCACGGGATTTTTGACGGCAACGGTAAAGGGCCCCGCGTTCTGCCCGATATCCACAATGCCGCCGTCGGGGGAAAACAGCGTCCAGTTCATGGCGCATTCCCCGGTAAAGTCCGGCGTCACCGACAGCGTCGCCCCGGACAGATCCTCGCTCACGTCGCAGCGCAGCGTGAGATCCCGCAGGTGGTTTTCTTCCCGCTCCAGCAGATAGACGGGACGGAAAATGCCCGACAGCCGGAAGAAGTCCTGGTCCTCCAGATACGTGCCGGTGCAGTGCTTGACGACCAGCACCTCAAAGACGTTGGCGCCGTTGTTCATGACCTCCGTGATATCGAATTCCGAGTTGCAGTGGCTGACCTCGGAATAGCCGAGGAAGGCGCCGTTGACCCACAGATAAAAGCAGGAGGCCACGCCGTCAAAGTTGAGATAATACCGCTTGCCCCGCAGCCGTTTCAGGCTGATGCGCTTTCGGTACAGGGCGCAGGGGATCACGTCCGGCAGGTGCGGCGGGTCCACGGGGAAGGGGTAGTCCTGATTGATATAGTTGGGCGCGTCGACGTTTTTCATCCCGGCGGTCTGCCAGCAGGCGGGCACCGTGATCTCCGCGGCGCAGGTCACCCCGGCGGGAAAGCCGGGCGCGTCCAGGTCCAGCTCCTCCACGTTGCGGAAGTAGCGGAATTCCCACTGACCGCACAGGGACGTGAAGAAGGGAGAGGACTCCCGGCTCTTTTCGGAGCTGCCGGATTTGTCAAAGGGAATGAAGTAGGCGCGGGGCGGTTCCGTCCCCACGTGCTGCACCTCCGGCATCCGGTAGAATCTGTCAATTTTCATAAAAAAACCGTCTCTTTCATCGGTGATAGGTCAATGTTACCATATCCCTCTGCGAAAGTCCACGATTTTTTGCGGAAAAGAGAAGTTTTTCGCCGGGGAATTTTCATTTTTTATGCGTGCGATTAAGATATATTTAAGTCAATTCGTAAACAATAGAACCAGAACACAAGGGAGGACCGTGCTATGCAGATACTGGTAGTGGAAGATGAAAAGCGGTTGGCGGAAGCGCTGGCGCAGATCCTGATCGAAAAAAAATATATGGTGGATATCGCCGGCGACGGCCGCGACGGATTGGATTACGGCCTCAGCGGCATCTACGACGTGATCATCCTCGACGTGATGCTTCCCAAAATGGATGGCTTCGCCGTGGCGGCGGAGCTGCGCAAAAACAAGATCGCCACGCCCATCCTGATGCTGACGGCGAAGGATCAGGTGACCGACAAGGTCAAGGGGCTGGATTCCGGCGCGGACGACTATATGACCAAGCCCTTCTCACCGGATGAGCTGCTGGCCCGCATCCGCGCGCTGACCCGCCGTCAGGGGGAGGTCGTGCTGGATGAAGTCACCTTCGGCGACCTGAAGCTGAATCTCTCCAACTGCGACCTGATCTGCGGCGCGAAAAGCGTCCACCTGAACTTCAAAGAGTTCGAGATCATGAAGATCCTGATGCAGAACCCCGGCGCGGTCACCACCAAGGACGACCTGATCGTCAAGGTCTGGGGCTATGATTCCAACGCGGTGGACAACAACGTGGAGGTCTATATCTCCTTCCTGCGCAAGAAGATCGAGTTTGTCTCTTCCTCCGCGCAGATCGTCTCGCTGCGTAAAATCGGTTACAGGCTCGAGGTGGGCGTCAATGATCAAAAAGCTTAAACGACGGGTCGTCACCATCTCCATGGTGCTGATCAGCGTCGTGGTGGCGCTGTTTTATTTCGTGGCCTGCGCCGCCATCGCGCTGGAGATCCGCTACGACGTGCAGAACGTGCTGGAGGACAGTGCCGACGCGGGCGCTTTCAATTTCCTGCCCAGCATCGACTCCGGCGATATGGACGGCTACGGCATCTATTACGGCAATATCTGCGTGGCCCGATTTGACAGCATGAGCAACACCGTGCGCATCTGCGAGGGCAGCAGCGCCTTCCTGACAGACGACGTGCTGATCAGGGCCGTTTCCCGGGCGTTGGACGAGGGGGAGAAATTCGGCCGGTTTTCCGACCCCGGGCTGTTCTTTTACCGGGCGGACGACGCCTTCGGCAGCAATATCGCCTTTACCTCCACGGCGCAGTATGATTCCCAGGTGAAAAGCCTGCTGCAGACCGGCGGCGTCGCCTTCGCCTGCACCGTGTTTGTCCTGTTCCTTATCAACCTGTTCATCTCCAACCTCAGCATGAAGCCCGTGGAGCGGGCGTGGGAGCAGCAGCAGAACTTTATCGGCGACGCCTCCCATGAGCTGAAAACGCCCCTGACGGTCATTCTGACCAACGGCAATATCCTCATGGCCCATCCGGACGATACCATCCGGCAGCAGCATAAATGGGTGGAAAGCACCAATGAAGAGGCTGCCCATATGAAGGATCTGGTGGAAAAGCTGCTGATCCTCGCCAAAACGGACAACATGCGCCAGAGCAAGCTTTTCAGCGACGTGGATTTCTCCGATTTGGCCATGCGGCTGGCGCTGCAGTTTGAGCCCGTCGCCTATGAAAAGGGCGTGACCATCCACTCGCAGATCGAAAGCGGTATCCACCTGACAGGCGATCAGACGGCCCTGAACCAGATCGTGCATATCCTGCTGGATAACGCCGTCAAGTACGCGGGGCTCGGCGGGGAAGTGGATTTCTCCCTGTCGCGGAAACAGAATTACATTTTCCTTTCCTCCCGCAACACCGGCGCGGTGATCCCGCCGGAGGACCTGCCCCATATCTTCGAGCGGTTCTACCGGTCCGATAAGGCCCGCACCTCCGGCAACGGCTACGGCCTGGGCCTTGCCATCTGCAAAAATCTGGCGGAGCTGCACAAGGCCACGGTCAGCGTGACCAGCGATGCGGAGAACGGCACGGTCTTCACCGTAAAATTCAAGAGCGGACGAAAATTATTCTGATCTTCTTTTTCGCCGCCGGATATTTCCCGATTGAAATATCCGGCGGCTTGTGTTATAATATAGATATCAAATCCGAAACAACCGACAGGAGGAGTCCCTATGAAAAAAATACTCAGCGTCATTCTGTGCGCCGTCATGCTGTTCGGGCTGTGCGCCCCCGCGCTGGCCGCCGCCCCGCAGGAACTGCCCTATGCCGACAGCGCTTTCTTTGACTACGGCGAATACCGCCTGCACTACCGGGTGAAGGAGGCCTCCTCTCCCAAGGGGCAGATCATGATGCTGCACGGCTTTGCGGAATCCACCTACAGCTGGGAAAACCTGTCCGCGATCCTGGTGGAAAACGGCTACACCTGCGTGCTGGTGGACCTGCCCGATTTCGGCTTCTCCTCCCGCGAGACGAAGGAGACCGTCCGTCTGCCCCGTGAAGAGATCGTCCACGCTCTGATGATTTCCCTGTCCGACGAGCCCTGGTATCTGGCCGGGCACTCCATGGGCGGCTACGTGGCGCTGTCTCTGGCGCAGGTCTATCCCGAAAGCGTGAAAAACCTGCTGCTCTACGGCACCGCGGGCAACGACGGCGTGCCGGCGCAGACCTCCGGCATCACCTCCAACGATTTTCTTGCCTCCGTCATGGGCCCCATGATGGAGCTGATGGGTAAAAATCCGCTGCTTGTGCGGCTGCTGCTGGCCGTGGCCATTCAGGACCTCGACTACGTGATGCACTACGACGTGGAGGCCATTATCGCGCCCTTCCGCATCAAGGGCACCGGCACGGGCGCCATCTATAATTTCTCCATGCTGAACAATACGGATTATGAGGCGGTCAGCCGGATGCGCCCCATTCTCTTTATGAACGGCGATAAGGACAAGGTGATTTCGGACGCCGCGCGGGTCAACCTGCGGGCCGCCCTGCCTGAGGGCAGCGTGGATCACGTGGTGGCCGGCGGCGGCCACATGTTCATTGAGAATCTTGCTTCCAAAGCGGCGGCGGTCACCCTCTCGTTCCTTTCCGCCAATCCGTAACCGACCGGTTTTTCCTGTTTCGGTCCCGTCCGGTTCGGGCCTTCTCCGGAAGGTCTGTCCGGGCGTTTTTTTATAGAAGAAAACGCTCGCCTTTGTTCATAATTCCTTCATTGCTTTTTTCTCTTTAATGTTATACAATATTACCTATCTTTGAAAAGAATTCCGATAACGATAATAACAGAAACAGACGACAATGAAACAACCTCCTCCCTTCCCGGACAGGCCGGGAAAAGAAGAAAAAGGGACCTTTCCCCCCGCGCTGCTTGCGGCGCTGAACGCCGCCGGCCTGAAGACCGACGGCCTTCTTTGGTGTTGCTCCGGCGACATGAACAACGACGGCGCGTTTCAGGACGTGTGGCTCTGCTTTGACGCGCAGGGGCTTTATACCGCCTGCGGTTCTGCTAAGGTGGGCCGGGCGAAAAGGCGCGGTAAAAAGCTTGAAACGACCTACACGGTCGAGACGATCTCCTCGATCCCGCTGACGGAGCTTTCCGAGCTTTCAACGGAACGCTACGTTTCCACCGGGCGGCTCATCGCCGTGGAAAACGGTCAGACGGTGAGCCTGGCCCGCTTTACGCTGGGCAAGCTGGCGGCGTTCGATACCTTTGCCAGGGTTTTTAACACCTACAGGGAGACGGGGGAGATCCGTCCGCCCGACGCCCACGGCAAGCCGGAGCACCGCTGCCGCAAGTGCGGCGGCCCATGCCCGCCGGGCATGGAGGTCTGCCCCAAGTGCAGCAAGAACTCCGCCACCGCCGTGCGGCTGTTCAAATTCTTCGGCGGCTACGTGCCCCAGATCGCGGTGATCCTGTTTTTCATGCTGCTCAGCGCGGCGGTCACGGTGTTCATCCCACAGATCAGCACCCGCTCGCTGTTCGATAACATTCTCGCCAATCCCGACGGCGCCCCCGCGGCGGAGCTGCTCAAGGCCCTTGGGGTGCTGGTGGGCTCCATCTTCGGCATCCGGGCGCTGAACACCGTCCTCACCGTGATCCAGCAGTACGTCACCGCTTCGGTCATGCCGAAGGTGACCTACGATATCAAGGTCAAGATCTTTGCCGCCATGCAGCGGCTGTCCGTCAATTTCTATTCCTCCAAGCAGACCGGCTCATTGATGGAGCGTATCATTCAGGACGCCAACAACATCTACTGGTTCTTCATCGAGGGCGTTCCCTCCATCATCATCGAGTCCGCCACCGTCATCGGCATCCTCATCATCATGTTCGTCATGAACTGGCGGCTGTCCCTCATCGTCACCGCCGCGGTGCCCCTCATCGGCCTCACGCTCTACTTCGGCGATAAGCTGTTCCGGGGCATGCATCACGGCAACTTCCTCTTCCGCTCAAAGCTGTCCTCCATGGTCAGCGACAACATCAACGGCCAGCGGGTCATCAAGGCCTTTGCCAAAGAGGACGAGGAGTTTGGCCGGTTTTCCGACGTGAACGAGAAGTACCGGAAAGCGGAGCTGAAGCTGGCGCTGGCGGAGGCGACGCTGATCCCCTCGGTGGAGGCCGCCGTCATCATCCTGTCCGCCGTGATCCTCGGCATGGGCGGCGTGTACGTGGTGCAGGGCAAAATGACGGCGGGCACGCTGCTCAGCTACGTGGTCTATCTGGAAATGCTCCGCCAGCCCATGGAGTTTTTATCCTGGTGCGCCAACTGGTGGTCCCGCTGCGCGGATTCCGCCCAGCGCGTGTTCGAGGTCTGCGACGCGGAGCCTGAGATCACGGAAAAAGAAAACGCCGTGACCTTTGAAAACCTGCGGGGCGAGATCGACATCAACGAGCTGGAATTTGAGTATGAACCGGCGCGCCCCGTCATCAAAAAGCTGTCGCTCCACGTCAACCCCGGGCAAATGCTGGGGATCGTCGGCAAAACCGGCGCGGGCAAGACCACCATCGCCAACCTGATCGCCCGTCTCTACGACGCAAAAGAGGGCAGCGTGAAGATCGACGGCGTCGACGTCCGCGACCTGAAGCTGTCGGAGCTGCGCCGCAATATCGGTCTGGTGTCGCAGGATATCTACCTTTTTATCGGCACCATCGCGGACAACATCCGCTACGCCAAGCCGGACGCCTCCATGGACGAGGTGATCGCCGCGGCGAAGGCGGCCTCCGCCCACGACTTCATCATGAAGCTGCCGGATGCCTATGAGACCCGCGTGGGCGCGGGCGGGCAGAAGCTGTCCGGCGGCGAGCGGCAGCGCATCTCCATCGCCCGCACCATCATTCAGAACCCGAAGATCCTGATCCTGGACGAGGCCACCGCCGCCATGGATACGGAGACCGAACGGAATATTCAGAATTCGCTGGCCAAGCTGAAAAACGGCAGAACCACCATCGCCATCGCCCACCGGCTTTCCACCCTGCGGGACGCGGACGAGCTGGCGGTCATCAGCGAGGGGACCATCGTGGAACAGGGCCCCTTCCGCGACCTGATCGAACGCAAGGGCGAATTCTACCGTCAGTACAAGATCCAGCAGGAGGCCCTGAAAGCCGTCGGCATCGCCGACGATTCCGACGCCCCTCCCGACGGGGAAGAAGACGACGCGAAATAGGGATTTATCGGGGCTCCCCGGTAGCGCGGCACCTCAGTGCCGCTCTTGACAAAAGTAACTTTTGAAACGGATTTTGGAAATACTGCTCCACCAATTAATACTTGAAGATTTCTGCTTGTCTAAACGCCGCAATACGGCGTCAGAAATCCTCGACAGGCGACAGCCTGTCTTGCGGTTTCTTCCTTGTCTTGCGACGTTTATCCGGCGCATAAATAATTCACGATTAAATTGGTGGAGCAGTATCTTCCGTTTTCTCTTACATAATGGGCGTTAAGGCAACGATTTATAAAAGTTGTTTGTGCTTATAGCGGCACTGAGGTGCCGCGCTGCCGCATGGGTCAACATCTCGACAAACTGCCAACTCAACAAGGAGACCTACTATGAATCCATCCACGCAGCCATCCGCTGCTTCCATTACCCCCGAAACCCTCTCCACGGAATACGTCACCCCCGCCGACTGCTCCTTTTACGAAACCCCGGGCGGCTTTCTCGGGATGCGCCTCAACGGGGAGGACTATCCCCGCGTGGTGCTGACCCGCGCCCTGCCCCTGTCCCTGCCGGAGAGCTATCTCTGCATTACGGACGTGGACCGCAAGGAGCTGGGCATCATTGAGAATGCGGCGGATTTCCCCGAGGACCAGCAGGCGCTGATCCGCAAAGAGCTGTCGCAGCGGTATTTTTGCCCCGACGTGACCGCCATCACCGCCATCAAGGAAAAAATGGGCCACTTCTACTTCGACGTGAAGGTGGGGGATTACCCCATGTCCTTCACCATCCGCGATCTGGCCAAGAATATCCGCTGCACGGACGATCAGATCATTCTGACAGATGTGGACGGCAACCGGTTCCTGATAAGCGATATCGGCCGCATCGACAAAAAGAGCCGCCGCAAGCTGGAACCCTATCTCTACTGAAAGGAGCGACGTTCATGGCTGAACGCGTGATTTTTGACCTGACGCCGGAAGGCCAGCTGCGGGACGGCGCGCTGACCTTTGAAAACGGCGTCGTCACCGCCGCGCAGGACGGGCAGGAAGAACGCTCCTTCCCTACGGAAGGCCTGCGTGAGCTGACGGTCCGCATGTACGTGGGCTGCGGCCAGCTGGAGGCCGTTCCGCAAAGCGGCGC
>CAMVNL010000033.1 GCA_947168785.1 uncultured Clostridia bacterium
GTAATCCGCCACGAAGGGGTCGATCACCTGCTGCTGAAACCATGATATACAATTTAAGGAATAATGACGGACGCCGATGACCCGGCAGGCCTGCGCCGCGTCGTCGATCTCACAGCAGCGGCCCTCGCCCCCGTCCGCCGCCTGCCAGGTGCGCAGGGTCACGCCCACCACGTCATAGCCGGCCTCCTTCAGCAGCAGCGCCGCCACGGCGCTGTCCACGCCGCCGGACATGCCCACCGCCACGCGGCGGTTTCCGTCAAAAAAATCTGCCATCGCTTGCCCTTCCTTCCGAAAAAACAGCTTTGACAGATGATACCACAGATTGCCCTTTGGTGTCAATAGAACGAGGGGCGCGGCAGAGGAAAACCCGCCGCGCCCCTCGGCATTTACCGGGACTTATACTGGTACGCCCGGACGTAATCCACCACGAATTCGCTGTTATCCACCCCGGCAAGGGCGTCCGTGGAGGCCACGCCGTTTTCGCCGCTGACCTCCACCGAAAGGATCAGAAATTCCGGCGCTTCACTGGCGCCGCCGAAGTCCGTAGAGAAGGACTTCACGCCATTGATATAGAAAGTGTAGCCGTCGGAATTCCACTCCACGCCGTAGGTGTTGAACTCAGCATGGGGATCGCCCTTGACGAGATATTTTTTCGCCCCCATGGCCTTGTGGGCCGCGTCATAACCGTCATAATGGATGTTGGAGCTGACCGTATTGGGCTTTTTGGCGTCGTAATACATGCTCTCGAACACGTCGATCTCCGCGCCGTTTTTACCCGCGTCCGCCAGGTCGCAAACGCCCTCGCAGTAGAGCCAGAAGGCCCCCCACAGGCTGTGCCCCTTGGGCAGCTTGCAGCGGCATTCAAAATAGCCGTAGGTCTGACGGTAGGAATCGCTGGTATCCATACCATAGTTGTAGAAACCGGGGTGACCGCCATCCAGCCCCTCCGCAAAGTATTTCGTGCTGATGACCAGATTGCCGTCCCTGACGGTGGCCATCTGTTTGTTCCACACGCTCCCCTTCCGGTCGGTGTTGGTCTCCCAGGCGTAGTGGCCCTTCCACACGTTCCAGTCCACCTCGTCGCCGTCGAACTCATCCGACCAAACCAGCTCGAACTTGTCCATATCCACCTTTTCGCCCACGGCGTAATAGGGAATGCCGAAGATGCCGCAGAACCCCGCGATGATCGTCATAAAAAACGCAATGATCTTTTGCATGCTGTCATCCTCCTTTTTTCTTCATTGTAATATATTTGCATCAAAAAAGCAATAGGAGAATATCCGCCGGAAAAAACCATTGAAGAAAGCGTGAATCCGTCAAAGACTTCCGACTTCCCACTAAAAAAAACCGCAAACGGACGTGCCGCTTGCGGTCGTTGGCGATTGAGAGAAGCTTACGCCTGCTTCAGGGCGTATTCCACCGCCTCTTTGACGATGGCAAGGCCCTTGCGAAGGTCCTCTTCCGGGATGGTCAGGGCGGGCATGGGCTTCAGGACGCTGTCTCTTCTGCCGGCGCGCTCGATCAGCAGGCCGTTCTCGAAGCAGCGCATGGAGGCAACCTTGCTGAGCTTGTAGTCGATCTTTTCAAACTCGATGCCCCAGATCATGCCGATGCCGCGCACGGACAGGCGGCTGTCCAGCGGCAGGATCTCGTTCTCCATAAACTCACGGATAATGGCTTCTTTCTTCTTCACCTGGGCCAGAAGGTCCGTCTCCTTCATGAAGTCCAGCGCGGCTTTGCCCGCCACAAAGGCCAGCTGGTTGCCGCGGAAGGTGCCGTTGTGCTCGCCGGGAGTGAACTTGTCAAGCGACGGGTGCATCAGCAGAAGGGACATGGGAAGGCCCGCGCCGCTGATGGACTTGGACATGGTGATCATATCCGGGATGATGCCCGCACGCTCGAAGGAGAAGAAGGTGCCGGTACGGCCGCAGCCCACCTGGATCTCGTCGCAGATCAGCAGGATGCCGTACTCGTCGCACAGGGCGCGAAGGTCCCGCAGCCACTGGGGATCCGCCACGATGACGCCGCCCTCGGCCTGCACCGTCTCCAGGATAATGGCGGCGGGCTTGGCGATACCGGAATGGTCGTCGTTCAGCACGTTGCGGATATAGCCGATGGTATCAAAGGATGCGTTGAAGCCGTAGGGGAAGGGCATGAATACCACCGCGTGCTGGGAACCCCGCAGGCTCTCGCGGGTGTCGTTGCCGCTGGTGACGGAAAGGCTGCCCATGGACATACCGTGGAACGCGCCGGAGAAGGCGAAGATGGTATCGCGGCCGGTGACCTTGCGGGCCAGCTTGAGGGCCGCCTCCACCGCGTTGGTGCCGGTGGAGCCGCAGAACATCACCTTGTGATCCATGCCGCGGGGGGCGAGGATCTCGTTGCGGAAGGTGGTCAGGAATTCCTCCTTGGCGGCGGTGCTCATATCCAGCGCGTGGGTGATGCCCTTCTTCTGGATATAGGCCACCACCTTATCCATCAGGTAGGGGTTGTTGTGGCCGTAGTTCAGCGCGCCGGCGCCGTCAAAGAAATCCAGATAATCCCTGCCGTCCTTGGTGTAAAGATGGCTGCCCTCCGCCGTATCGAACACGGTGGGAAAGCTGCGGCAATACGATCTGACTTCGGATTCAACTTCTTCAAAAATGCTCATGCTCTTTTTACCTCTTATGAAAATGATATTTTGAGAATAATGTGCGTTCATTGTTGACAAACAAGATGAAAACTGATAGAATAGAAGCGGGTAAAGAACGGTTTTGGCTGTCTTGCCCAGGTTTAAGGTAGAATAACCGCCTTTATCTTTGGTCGGACAGGGCGGTTATTTCTTTATTGCAAGGGTCAGACAGATACAAGCGATAAGTATGAAAAGAATCAATACCAACGTCGTATTCTCCATTTGACCACCTCCCTTCCTGCTTCCGTTTGGAAGGGAGCAAAACAGCCGCCACTATTCCTTACCTGAACAGTATCATACCACGGTTTTACAGAAATAGCAAGCTTTTTTCATTACAGGATTGAGCTCGCGTATTTCGGTCAGCCGCAAAAAACAGCCGCCCTTGTTCGGGTGGCTGTTGTCGTATCGGGATGTAGGTGTCAGAACTCCGTTTTGGGGTCCCGGAACTCCTTCAGCCGCTGCTCATAGGCGTCCATGGCCTGCGGGCGGAAGGCGGCCTTCGCTGTCTGCCCGGTGAGGGAGATCAGATATTCCGTGAACAGCGGATTATTGGGCAGGATGGGGCCCAGCAGCGCGGTGCAGAAGAGGTTGTTCATCCGCACGCCCTCAAGGCGGCTCTCCGGGTTGAGGCCGATGCCGCGTTCCACCTTCAAAAAGGCGTTTCCCGCATTGTCGCCGTAGACCATGCTGAACTGGGACCGGAAGCCAAGCACGTCGAGATCGCCGCACTTGCCCAGCGTTTTGCCGTTATACCGCTTGAACCAGTCGGTTTTGACAGTAAGGTCAATGATGCCCAATCCGTCCAGCTCGATCTTTTCCGTCACATAGCTGATATGCTTCATCAGCGTTTCGCCCGCGTTGCCGGTGAAGAGCATCACCGTGCCGCCGTCGATCAGCGTCTGCAAGCGGTCTTTATAGGGGCGCAAAGCCCCGATCACCCGCCGCTGGATCTGCTCGCTCATGTTGCCCATATAGATCATATCCGGGGTGTGGCCGACAAAATAGGGCGTATCGGTCAGGGGGGTGAAAATCAGTTCCGCGTCGGGGAGCGTCTGCCGCAGGTATTCCGCGTTCTGCGCGTCGCCGCAGAGGTTGCAGACCTCCGCAAATAATACTTCGATGGTCATGTGCCGCTCTCCCCTCTTTCCACCAGCCGTTTTTCCTCGGCCAGCGCTTCGTCCAGCCAGTAGTTTTCAAACAGCAGGTAAATATCCTGATATTTCTGCGTGTCCACCAGCGCGGAACAGTTCTTCACCGTGTCGGTGGTGATGATCTTTGAAAGATCCACGCCGCTCATGGCCGCCCGCAGCACGTGGTCCTTGCACCGCTTGCCCGCGAAAATGATGCAGTCCACGGTGGGGTCCTTCAGGGGCGTGTAATCCAGATCGTAGAGCCAGCAGGTGCTCTCCACGTTGCGGACGTTATCCTCTTTATCGTCGATGATCAGCAGCAGGCACTTTTTATCGCCGGGGCATTTGGCCGTGTAGCTGAAGGTACGGCTGACCGCCACGGGGTTCTGCCCTTTGGCAAGGATGCGGGTGATGCGCAGCTTTCCCGCCTCGATGTGGTCATAGCGGGTCTTGACCAGCTCCGTATCCTGAAACGCCGTTTCAATGGTCTCATAGGGGATGCCGATCTCCCGCAGAAGGGCGACGGCGCCGCAGAAATTATAGATATTGACGATGTTGTCGTTGACCAGCTTGAAGGTGTGGGCTTCGCCCTCATGGGCCACCGTAAAGGTGCCGGCGGCCTTGTCCACGTCGGTGACAAGATAATCCCGTTCGGGAGAGGCGAAGTCGCAGTCCGCGCAGCGCCAGCGGCCGATGTGGTTATACCGCAGGTATTCCGCCTCCAGCCTGCCGCCGCATTTGGGGCAGTAGACGATATCCCGCGCCTTCATCCCCTCCGTTTTGGCGGGAGGAAGGGCGTCCACGCCGAAAAAGACCTTTTTCTCACATTGCGGGCAGAGCTGCGCGCCGATGATGTCGTCGGCGTTGAGCACCACCTTCGTGGTGGCCGGCACCGCGGAATTGATGATGTGGGAGATGAAATCCGTGTGGGCGTTCCGCTTGATGGAATCCCGCATGATGTTGTTGCAGATCAGGTAATCCGGCGCCATGAAGGGATAGACCAGCAGGGACGAACGCTCGTCCACCTCCAGCACGGCGATCCTGTTTTTATGCTTGCCGGTAAAGGTGGAATTGAGCAGCAGCGCCGCCGCCACGCCCCCCTGTACGTTGGAGCCGAAGGAATTGTTTGTCACCTTCTCGCCGCTGTTTGTGAGAACGGTGTTCAGCAGGTTGCTGGTAGTGGTTTTGCCGTTGGTGCCGGTGACGCAAATCAGCGTTTCCGGCTTTTCCAGATGCCCGATGAAGTTTTTGCAGATCGTCACGGCGATAAGCCCGGGCAGATAGCTGGCGTTGCGCCCCAGCAGCCGCAGCCCGACGGCCGACAGCTTTGCCGCCGCCATGGCGACGTAGAATTTCAACTTGTCCATTTGACGGTTTTCCTCTCTTTTCAGTACACTCGCTTATTATAATCCATTCACAAAACGCAGTCAAGCCAAAAAGGCGTCAGTCCGGCGCTTTGACCTTCGGCAGGTCCCAATGGAACACCGTGGCGCAGATGCGCACGGCGACGATGACCAGCATGCAGATCACTACGGACAGGGTATCCGACAGGCCCACGTTCAGGCAGAGATAAAAGACCGCGCCGCCGAGAATGGAGGCCGTGGCGTAGACCCGCTTGCAGAAAATCAGCGGCATGGTGATGCTGACCACGTCCCGCAGCATGCCGCCGCCCACGCCCGTCAGCATGCCGAGGAAGACGCAGAAGGCGGGATTTTCATAGTGGCCGGCGGAGATGGCGGTCTGCGCGCCGGAAACGGTGAAGGCCGCCAGACCCACCGCGTCGATAAAATTGTTCACGTTGTCGATCAGCGTCTCGTTGCGGAAGTAGTGCCCCCGGAACAAAAACGCGATAACGAACACCGCCAGTGACGCGAAAAACGCCGCCAGCAGCAGATGAAAGCTGTAAAAGCACCGGGGCGGAATGGCCCCTAACAGCAGATCACGGATGGCGCCGCCGCCGAAGGCGGTGATCATGCCCAGCGCCACCACGCCGAAGAGGTCCAGCTGCCGCTTGATGGCGATCATCGCGCCGGAGACGGCAAAGGACACAGTGCCCGTGATCTCCACGGCGGAAAACAGAATGTCCGAAAGCTCCATCGTCAATCCAGATCCCTGATATAGTATTTATCCCCGCCCTCAAAATAGGCAGGGTCCCGCAGGGCGTCACGGCCCAGCAGGTCCATCAGCTTCACGTGGCGGGTGGTGAATTCGCCGTTGGCGTACAGGTCGATGATCCGCCCGCCCCGCAGGTCGTCGTGGGCGGACATATCGTAGCCCACCGCGGAATCGTAGGCCATGGTGATCCCCAGATACTCCCCCTGAAAATCGCACAGGTGCTCGTGACCGCAGAAAATGCCCTTCACGTCGCCCCGCTCCAGACAGGCCATGAACAGACCGGGGTTCAGCTCGCTGCTGCCCAGGCTCTCCCGCTTATGCCCGATGAAGCCCGTCTGCTCCGGGTTGCGCCACAGCAGGTTGAACTCCAGCAGCGGCACGTGCAGGAACAGCAGGGCGGGCAGCTTTTTGCCCAGCGCTTTTTCCCGGCGCACCGATTCCTGATAGTACCACATCACCTGATTGAACATGGGGGATGCCTGATCGTGACCGCCGCCGAAGTGGTCCGGCAGACGGAAGTCGTTCAACGTCAGCGACTGATCGATATTGTCAAACGTCCGCAGGTAGTCGTGATAATTGGTGTGGGAGTCCAGCGACCACAGGTGATACAGCGGCTCTTTGCCGTCGTGGGCATACACCGTCAGGCAGTAGTTGGGCATGCCGCTGATCTCCTCGGGACCCGCTTCCGACAGGCACAGGGGGAAGGACTCATAGACCGCCTCCATCTCCGCCTTTTCCATCTCCTGCTCCGCGTCGTGGTTGCCGAAGGTGTGGGCCCAGGGGATGCCGCGCTTCTGGACGGGCTCCAGCACCCGCTCCAGAAATTCGCGCAGGACTTCCCTGTTGATATTGCAGAGCTGATCGCCGCCGAGGAACACAAAATCCGGCGCGGCATAGCCGACCAGCGCTTCAATGCCGGCGGTGAGCTTGGGGTTGAAATCCGGCTTTCCGTGAAAGTCAGAGATCATCAGGATACGGAAACGTCCGTTTTCATCAAAACGAAGCGTCGGACGGGTCATAGCAGCGCCTCCCTGCGCGGTGAATCATTCGGTTTTATTATACTGTATTCCGCGGTGAAGTCAAGTTAAATCCTTTTTGTAAAATAAAATAATATTCTATTTTACTGTTGCAATTCCAAACATTCCGTGATAGAATAAAATGAATATTTTTAAACGAGGTTAGCGTATGACCGATCTGCAGCATACTCCATGCATCGTACTGCCCGGCATCGGCCAGTCCAAGGTCGAACTGCTTGACGGCAAAGGTGAAAAAGTGAAGATGGCGTGGCCGCTGGACGTCAACGGCGACGCGCTGCTGGGCAGCCTCAAGGGCTCCCTGATGAAGATGATGCTCTTCCGCAGGGACGCGGGCTTTTCGGACAAGGTGGCGGGCGTCGTCAAAGAAGCGGCGGACCCCATTGCGGTCAACCCGGACGGCACCATGAAAAACAACGTGCGGGTGGTCACCTATCCCTACAGCCTCGCCAAATGCAGCGAGGATGAAAAGCGCTACATCTATAAAATGGTGCCCATGCAGAAGCTGACGGAGGCCATCGGCGAGGAGAACCTCTATTTCTTCGCCTTCAACTCCTTCGGGGAGCCCTACAAGACGGCGCGGGCGCTGGACGCCTTTATCCAGCAGGTCAAAGCCGAAACCGGCTCCGACAGGGTCAACCTGATCCCCGTAAGCCTCGGCGGCGCGCTTTCCACCGCGTACTTTGACGCCTACGGCAGCAAGAACGACGTGAAGCGGGTGCTGTATTTCGTGGCGGCGCTGGAGGGCACCCACCTGATCGCGGACGTGATGGAGAAAAAGATCAACGCCGACGATCCACTGGGGCTGCTGGAGATGTTCTCCGACAAAGCCACGGTGGACAGTCTGAGAAGCCTGACCGCCATGATGCCCGAAGGGGTGCTGGACGCCACCATGGACAAACTGATCGATACGTTGCTGGACAACACGATCTGCAACTGCGGCATGCTGTGGGCCACCGTTCCGCCGGACCGCTATGAGGCGCTGGCCATCAGCCGCCTTTCCGATACAAAGCACGCCGCCCTGCGGGCCATGACGGACAAATACTGGAACGCACAGAAGAACCTGCGCGCCATCATTGCCGAGCGGCAGAAGAACGGCACGGAATTTTTCGCGATCGTAGGTTATAACCTGCCCCTGCAGTCCTTCGTGCCGTCTGTGAAGCTTTCCTCCGACGGCCTCATCAACACCTCCTCCGCGTCGCTGGGCGCCGAAACGAAGCCGCTGGGCGAATTCTTCACCGAGCAGGAAGCGGCGGAGAACCTCTATATTTCCCCCGACAGAACGGTGGACGCGTCAAAGGGCTTTCTGCCTGACACGACCTGGTACTTCAAGGATCAGTTCCACGACGCCACCGCCTACAACGATACGGCGCTGGAGATCGCCAAGCGCGTTCTCTCCGACGACAGCTTCAAGGACATCTTTTCCGACGCTTCCCTGCCCCAGTTCGGGGTGGCGCAGGATAACCGCAAATAATGCGGAAAGTTAAGAGTTAAAAGTTGAAAGTTAAAATGCGGAAGCCCTGCGGGCTTGTATTCTAATTTTCTCCCCCAAAAAAGCTCTCTGATCGTTTTTCAAATCGCTGCTTTTAACTCTTAACTTATCACATTTGTCACTCATATTTTAACTTTTAACTTTTAACTTTCAACTTTTATCATAAGGAGAGCCTGATATGGCAAACCAGAACAACTACGACAACTATCCGAACGGACCGGAGCACGACAGCCCCTACGGTTTTTCAGGGGGCTACGGCGATCCGCGCTACGCGGAGCCGCGCCGGGAGGGCTACGCCCCGCGGGACGGTTACGCGCCCCGGCAGGGCTACCCCGAGCAATCCCGCTATGCCGGCGGGCAGGGTTATGAAAGAGATTACGGCAGAGGCTATGCCGACGGATACGGTTCCAGAGAGGCCGACCGCCGCCCGGCGGGCCGCTACGACGACTATGGCAGGGATTACGGCCGCTATGACGGTTATGGCAGAGCCTACGGCGAACCGGGCAGAGGACAGGCTTACGACCCCTACGGCAGCCGCGCGCCGCAGCCCTCCTATGACAGGCAGCCCCAGCCTTCTTACGACAGGCAGCCGCAGCCGGCCTACGACCCCTATCAAGAGTCCTACGACGATCCCTATGCGGAGAACTACGACGGCTATGGGGACGAAGGCTACAATGAACCGGAGGCGGCCCCGGAGCAGGAGGCTGACGCGCCCCGCGGTTACGCCTTCAAGGTGAGGAACCTCACCAAGGACTATGACGGCAACGTGGTGCTGAACAACATCTCCTTCGATATCCCCGCCGGCAAGATCGTCGGGCTGCTGGGCCCCAACGGCTGCGGCAAGACCACGCTGATCAAGATCCTCGCCGGACTGATCCACGACTACACCGGCATGATCAAAATCGGCGGCAAGCCCGTGGGCATCAGCTCCAAGGCCAGCCTTGCCTACCTGCCGGACCGCACCTACTTCCCCGAACGGTTCCGCACCATCGACTGCATTGAATACTTCGCGGACTTTTTCAAGGATTTTGACAAGATCAAAGCCATTGAGTTCGCCTCCCGCTTCGGGCTGGACCTGCACCAGCGGGTGAAGACCATGTCAAAGGGCATGCAGGAAAAGCTGCAGCTGCTGGTGGTCATGAGCCGCGCGGCGGACATCTATCTGCTGGACGAGCCCCTCGGCGGCGTGGACCCGGCGGCCAGAGGCGTGATCCTCGACATCATTATGAACAACTACAAAAAGAACGCCACCGTGGTGCTTTCCACCCATCAGGTGAACGACCTGGAGCACAGCTTCGACCACGTGCTGATGCTGGGCCACGGTCAGGTGCTGGTGAACACCGGCATCGAGACGCTGCGTTCCACCGGCAAGTCGGTGGAGGATATCTTCAAGGAGGTGATCGGCGATGCTTGGGAGGTTGAGTAAAAATTCCCTCAAGGCGACGTTCCATTCCGTTTACAACATCTATATCGCCATGGCCGTCATCGGCGTGATCATGCTGGTCATGCTGCTGGTGGACTGGACCAAGTGGGGCGATACCGGCGTGGGCGTGGGCTACCTCATCAAAATCGTGGCCTCCGTCGCCTTGTGCCTGACGGCGGGCATCGGGGTGCTGATGACCTTCGTGGCGGTGTTCGGCGAATTCAACCGCAACCTGTACGGCAACGAAGGCTACCTGACGCTGTCCCTGCCCGTGCGCAGCAGCACGCTGATGTTCTCCAAGTGGCTTGCCGCCTCCTTCTGGGTGATCGTCAGCTATCTGGCGCTGGTGGGCTGCGCCTTCGGCTCGTTCATCTATATCGTCAAGCACTCCATGAACGAGTACGCCTCTACCTATGACCTGATCCTGCAGCTGGTGGACCAGCTCAGTTACTCCTCCGGCGTGGTGACGCCTTCCATCAACGTGATCCTGAATCTCGCCGCCATGTACGCCTTTGAGGGCGCGGTGCGGGCCTGCATCTTTGTGCTGATGGTCTTCTTTGCCATCACCCTCTCCCACTGCCGCCCCTTCAGCAAACGCGGTAAGTTCGGCACGCTGATCTGGTTTTTCCTCACTTTCTTCGGCGTGTACGGCTTCTCCGCCATCATCACCAAGCTGGTAAAGATCTATATCGTCGTTTCCGACACCCACTACACCGTCACCCTTTCCGAATATCAGGTGCAGCAGGCGTGGAAGCTGGGCTTCGGGGCCTATTCCATCACCAACCTCTACTGCACCGTCATCGCCGCCATTTTTCTGTTCATGCTCTGCTGCGTGCTGCTGGACAGAAAAGTCAACGCAGACTGACGTCTGTAGCACGGCGCCTTGCGCCGTTATAGTGGGAAGTGGGAAGTCGGAAGTCCCTATGGTCAAACAGTTGTCTGTTATCCATGAGGGGATCCTGCTTTTCTGCTATTTGTGTTTCAGGCGCAAAACGTTTTTCGCCCATGAATGACTTCCGACTTCCGACTGACTCAACTTTCCCACTTGATGGAATGAAACAAAATTGCAAAATGCCGATCTGTTGGCCCATGCGGTAGCGCGGCACCTCAGTGCCGCTGCGAGG
>CAMVNL010000034.1 GCA_947168785.1 uncultured Clostridia bacterium
TGGTGTTTGAAAAGGACAACCGCATCTGCGCCGAGCTGTATCTGGACGAGGAAGAGGGACCGGAAGAAAAGGCGCATCTTGCGGAGGACGTGGAGGCGGTGAACGCCTCGATGGCCGATTTCATGCGGATCAGCTCCTTCACGGTGCGGGATACCGAGTTCCCCAAGACCGCCACCCTGAAAATCAAGCGCGGGGAGGCGCTGACGGCGTCCACCTGACGGGAACTGACGGGGTATCCGTATTGTCATATAAAAAACCACACACGCCGCGCCCGGCCAAGCCGGGCGCGGCGCTGTTTCCGTCTTTCGGTTTTTTCAGGCAACTGACGGGGTTATAACGGTTTTATCACCGCACGAGGTTTCCGCCGGTCCGCCGGGGGGGGGGGACCATCCGCTTTCACTACGGTTCGGCGATTTCGATATCGACGCAGGTCGGGGCGTCGTGATAACGGATGAATGCGCTGCCCTCCGTCTGACAGAATACGTAGCACCAGCCGTCCGGTTCCTCATCCGTTCGATCGTACTCAAAGCCGTTTTCCAGCAATATGCCCGCATAATACTGGAACATTTCCTCGTCGCTGTACCGGAAATCCTTCTTTGAAAACTGAAGATGCGCGAATCCGGCGTCGTCGATCCAGACCGTGTCCGGGGAGATCTCCCACAAAGCGCCGGGGTCCGGCGCGAAAGGATACCCCACCACGTTCAGGTAGGCGTCGTCGGAAGTGGAAACGACAGAAACCACTGACGCGTCGCCGTAGGAAGTGTGGACGGAAACGGTAACGGGCACGTTTTCGCAGGGTTTTACGACTCTTACGATCACAACATATACCCTGTAACCGACATGGGCCCAGGACACCTTCAAAAGATCCGGGCGGGAGGTCTGCACGTTCAGCTCCGTTTCTTCATACGAATCCAGCAGCACCGGGATAAACACAGTGGCGTAAGGTAAAACTGTGACGTCCTGATACCCCCCAACGAGGACAGGAACCCGATCGATCTTCTTGAACGCGGCAAAGGACATGGGATCGGAACGGTCGATCCAGTTGATGACGGAAGCAGGCGTTGCATAGAAACAGCCGCTGTCCTGATCGTCGCGGGACAGCCAGATCCCGATGACCCGGCCGCGGCAATCCAGCATGGGAGTGCCGGATTCGCTGCTGTGCCTTTCATCCGGGGCGCGGAAGGACAGTATTTTCCTGCCCAGCAGATCGTTCGGCGCTGCGTTGAAGCTCTCAGGATCCGAAGGATAACACGTATAGTACGGGAATTCGCTGAAATAATACGCTTTTTCTTCCATCGAAGGATCTCCGGGCAGCAATTCAAACGCCTTTCCCGCGTGATCCAGTTTCAACAGCGCGATATCGTTGACTGCGTCGTATCCCTCAACGCCCACGACCTTGAACGTCTCCACCGTTCCGTCAAACAGGGTCCTTGAGACCGTGATCCGATCGGCGTAATGGATCAGAGACAGCCGGCACACCAGCGTTTTACCGTCTTCAATGGCGAAACCGACGCCGATCGCCGTATCATATTCATATTTCGCGCTGATCTTAAACAGGCCGCCGTTCCCGACCATCTCCTGCAGTTCTTTCTCGGAAAGGCGCTCCCCCTCCGGGGGGCGAACGGGGAAATCCTGCAGCCGCACGCTGACCCGCAGAACGATCCGGGCGTCCGCCGGTGTCAGCGATCCGTCGCAGTCCACGTCCGCCGCAAGGAACCGGGAGGTCCCTTCTTCGATTGGTTCCAGCTTCACGCTGGCGCGCAGCACAAGGCGCGCGTCGGCGGAAGCGACGTTGCCGTCGCCGTCCAGGTCGCCGAGGATGACCTGTGGCGTTTCGCCTTCCTCGGCAGATGCAAACACACCCGGGGGCAGCAGGCAGAACAACATCACCGCAGCCAAAACGGCGCACAACAGTTTTTTCATAACGATTTCCCTTCTTTCTTCTCATCCTGTTTATTACAACGCCGGTTCACAAAGAACGCAACCGGAAGACATTGTCAATATATCACATTTTGCAATAATTGTCAATATCTCATTTTGTGATATATATAATGATCGCAGAGGTGATACCATGCGATTAAAAGATTTAAGGGAGGACGCCGACGTGAGACAGCAAACGCTGGCCGACTATCTCCACATCCGGCAGAGCACCTATTCACAGTATGAAAACGGGCTGCGGCAAATACCGCTTGACGTGCTGACAAAGCTCGCGGATTATTACCGCGTTTCCACCGATTACATTTTAGAGCGCACAGACGAAAAGAAGCCGTACCCAAAGCCGAAACGTCCCTAAACCGGGCTGTTCCGCGGGCCGCCCGCTTCCTTTTCTCTTAGTTAGACGAAGAACCGGCCCAAAACTCTCGTTTTTTATCCGACCGGGCTTTCCCGCCACGCGCCCTCGCGGAAGCGGGCGATCATCTCTCTAGTGAGGGAAAAGCGGTCGTCAGGGAAATCGATCTCCTCCGCCGTGAACCAGCGGCCCTCCTTCAGCTCGTCATGGTCCACCCGGATGGTATCGTCCCCTGCCGCCTCGCAAAAGTACCCCAGCAGCGGCCGGCCGCTGGGGCCCGAAACGTGGCACTTGTACGTGCAGAGGCTCGACGCCCGCGGGCCGGACACCCCCATGACTTCCCGCGCTGCGCTCTGCCCCGGCGTTCCGCCGATCTCGGTGTAACCGGCCACCAGCGCCCAGTGGGCGTAGCCGCGGTTATACTTGGTAAGGCAGATTTTGTCTCCGTTCACCACCCCCACGATCACCGCCGGGGCTATGGCGGGGTAGACCGTGTTGCCGCAGCCGCAGACCATGGCGCGCTCCGTTTGGCTGTGGCGCATGGGCGCGCCGCAGCGGCCGCAATAACGGTTGTTCCGGTACCAGCGGTACAGGTGCAGCGCCGTCACCCCGGCGAAGGCCTGCTCACGGGGCGGGTACTGCCGCAGCGCGCCGATGGGCTCGTAGGCGTACGCCCCGAAGGGCTCCGCCTCGCAGAGAAAATAACGCCGCTTCCCCACGGAAAAGAGATACCGGCCCGCCGCGCCGCACTCCCCCACCGTGGGGAAACGGATCTCCCCGCCTTGCAGCGACGCCAGCACGGTATCCTCCCGAAAGCAGAGGGCAAGATCCTCCGGCCGGGACGGGAGATCGGCAAAACGGTTATCCAGACGGGGTTCAATATCCTGAATCATAGGGCACCTCTTTATACTTCTCTTTTTTCAAAAAATGTGAAACAGATTTTGTATTTTTGTATAAAATGCTTGCTTTTTTCCGGCGGTTAGCATAAAATATGGCTATCGGTATCGGGAGGAGAAAAGATGAGAGAAGAAATCAACCGCTACGTGCATGACGCCTACGCCATCGTTTGCCATGCCGCCAACGTGATCGGGCCGCGCCTGCCCGGCAGCGCCAACGAGAAAAAATTCGCCGACTACATGGAAGCGAAGATGCAGAACATCGGTCTGAAGACCCACAAGGAGCCCTTTGCGGTGTCCCCGCGGTCTTCCATCGGCGGCGTGCCCACCATCGGGTGGATCAGCGTCGTCGTCAGCCTGATGATGTACCCGGCCCGCATCTGGCCCTTTTTGTGGTTCCCCATCACCTTTGCCGTCTGTCTGAGCTGGGTGTGGATCATCGGCTGCGTGTTTTTGTACCACACTTGGTTTGACAAGCTGTTCCGGCAGCAAAAGTCACAGAACGTCTACGGCGAGCTGCTGCCGAAGGACGGCAAATACGACTACACCGTCATTCTCTCCGGTCATACGGATACCTCCTGGAACTGGAAGCACTCCGAACACACCTATTACAACCGGAAGAACAACATCTGGCGCGGCATCATCCCCATCTATCTCAAGGTGGGCTTCAGCGCGGTCTGCTACGTGGTCGCCTCGCTTCTTTCTGTCTTTATGATGCTGCTGCACTCCGGCTTTTTCAGCTGGTGCAAACCCATCTTTGAGTCGCATTTCTTCTATTATTTCAACCTGATCATGCTGGTGCTGCCCGCCGTCACCGCCATCGGCAGCGCGTTCCTGATCCAGTGGAACGACCCGAAGGAGGAGGTCGCCTCCCCCGGCGCCATGGATAACGCCACCGGCTGCGCGCTGGCTTACACCGTCACGGAGTATTTCCGCGACCATCCGGAAAAAATGCCGAAAAACTGCCGCATCATCAGCATGTGCACCGGCTCGGAAGAGGCCGGTCTGCGGGGCTCCATGGCCTTCGCCAAAGAGCACAAGGGCGAGGAAATTTTACAGAACGCCTGGAATATCAACATTGATTCCATTGCGGACGAGGGCTATTTTGAAGTGGTCATCAAGGACGACTGGCAGTTCACCCGCTTTGACAAGGACCTGGAACAGATGTTCAAGGACACCTTCAAGGAGCTGAACATTGAAAGCGTCAAGGGTCCCGCGATCCACAACCCCGTGGGCGGCTGCGACAGCACGCCCATGACGCGGGCAGGCGTCAAATCCGTCACCTTCGCGGCCCAGAACCCGGTGCTGACCTATTACTACCACACTTTCCGGGACCGCCCCGAACGCTTCACCCCCGAGACCGTGGGCAAGGGCTTTGAGGTCATCCTCGGCGTGATCGACAAGATCGGAAAGTTCCAGGAGGAACACGGGTACAACGGCGTGAACCATTAAACCGGAAGTCATCAGTCGGAAGTCGGAAGTCTTTTCCCGTCAATAAGGGAAAGACTTCCGTTTTTTTACATGATCGCCTTTACCAGGTCAAACAGCGCTTCCGTCGTGCGGACGCGGTAATCGCAATCCGCCTCCGGCAGGTCGCCGAACTCGTCGAACAGGCAGGTGTGCACCCCGGCGTTGACGCCGGAGCCGATATCGATCAGCCGGTCCCCCAGCATCAGGCACTCGTCTTTTTCCAGCGCATGCTTTCTCTCCAGATACGCAATCGCGTCCGGGGCGGGTTTATGGGGAAAGCCCTGCTCCCGCGTGACCGCGTCGGCGAAGAGCCGGTCCAGCGAATACCGCTCCAGATACCGCAGCGCCACTGCGTCACGATGGGTATACAGATAATTTTTTCCGCCGTTGTTCACAATATATTCAAGAATTTGGGGTATCATGGGATAGGGTTTTCCCTCCGGACGGAAATCGAGATCGTTCTCGACGGCGTAAAACGCGGCGGTCATGTCTTCGTCAAAGCCGTAAAACCGCAGCGCATCCCAAATGGTGATCTTCAGCTGGGCAAAGACCTCCTCCCGCGTGAAGGGCACGCCATACCGGCGGCAGGCCTCGCAGAAGGCGGCCAGCGTGTGCGGGTAAGTATCGAACAGCATGCCGTCGAAATCCCAGATAAAGTGCTTCATTTTTTCTTCCGCTCCCGTTTCTTCTGCTTCTGGACGCGCTCCATGGCCTTTTTCTTCGCCTTGTCCTTCGCCTTTTCGTTTTTTTCCTGCGCCTTGATAAGGGCGACGGTCTCTTTGCTCTCGCCGCTTTCGCCGATCAGCTCCGCCACGCCCACGCCGTAGACCTGCGCGATGTTCAGCAGCACGAACACGTCGGGCACGCCGTCGCCCCGCTCCCATTTGGAAACGGATTTGTCGGAATAGCTGATGCAATCGGCCAGCTCCTGCTGGGTCAGGCCGTTCAGGCGGCGGTATTTTACCAGATTTTCCGCCAGTTTTTTCCGGAATTCCTGTTCAGTCATAATATCACCGCTTTCCATTCTACTCTCCGTAGAGTGATCTGTCAAGTGGGACTCTACTGACGGTAGAGTCGATTCCACTGTTAGGGTGTTTACGGAAATCCCGCCGTCGAATATAATACGGCCATGCTTTTCCGAAAGGCAAATTTCAAATAAACAGGGGAAAAACATGATTGCTGACAGATTGAAAATGCCGAGAACGGCGCTTGCGGATAGAAAACTGCCCCATTATACAAGAAGTGAAGAGATTTTCAACATGGTCACCCACATCGTGGGCGGCGCCTTCGCGCTGGCGGCGCTGGTGACGTGTACGGTTTTCGCCGCGCTGCACCGCAACGTGGCGGGCGTCGTCTCCGGCGCGGTCTACGGCGTTTCCATGGTGCTTGTGTACGTGGTTTCCAGCGTTTATCACGGGCTGAACCCCCACCGGGCGGGCAGAGGCAAACGGGTGATGCAGGTGATCGACCACTGCGACATCTACGGCCTGATCGTGGGCAGCTTCGCCCCGGTAGCGCTGACGGGGCTGCGGGAGCACAACCCGGTGCTGGCGTGGGTCGCCTTCGGCGCGGTTTGCGCGGTCTCGGTGATCGGGGTGGTGTTCACCGCCATCGACTTCAACAAATTCGGCCCCATCTCCTACGGGGCGTATTTTCTCGCCGGGTGGAGCGTGCTTTCCACCGTGCGGGCGCTGCACGCGGCCTTCAGCAAAGAGTTCATCATTTTGCTGATTGCGGGCGGGCTGGTCTATACCTCCGGCATGATCTTTTTCCTGCTGGAGATGAAGAAGCACAAATACTGCCACTCGATCTTTCACATTTTTATCGTGCTGGGATCGGTGCTGCACTTTGTCGCGATTTTTAAATACTGCATCTGACGAAAAAAATAAGATGGGGAAAGAGTAATCATCAAAGGAACAGACATGGAATACAAATATGAAATGCACTGCCACACGGGGCGCATCTCCCTGTGCGCAAAAACGGAACCCAAGGATCTGGTCAGAATGTACGACGCGCTGGGTTACAGCGGCCTGGTGCTGACCGACCATTACAGCCCCATGACCTTCTGGGACCGGCGGCTGTTCAAGGCCCGGGAGATGGCAGAGTTTTATCTGACCGCCTACCGGGAGCTGAAGGAATTCTGCGGAGGCGGCAGCTTCACCGTGCTGCTGGGCATGGAACTGCGCCACTACGCCACCGTCAACGACTACCTCATCTACGGCGTAGAGGAGGACTGGCTCATGAAGCAGCCCAACATGCTGCAATGGGGCATGAAGAAGCGCTTTGAGGAAGCCCACAAGGCCGGGTATCTGCTGTTTCAGGCGCACCCCTACCGGCCCTTCATCCACCGCTGCAACCCGGATTATATCGACGGCATTGAGATCTGGAACGGCCACACGCCAAAGGAAGCCAACGACAAGGCGGGCGCCTGGGCGCGGGAGACGGGCAAGCTGATCGTCAGCGGCGGCGACTGCCACAGCCTGACGGACAACTCCCACGGGGGCATCATCACCCACGCCCCCATCCAGAACAACGCCGACCTGCTGGACGTGCTGCGGCGGCAGGATTTTGCCCCCATCCCTATTTACAAACCGGAGAAATGATGATATGATTAGTTTTGAGGTGTCAGGTCTGAGGTTTGAGTATTCTCACGCCTCGCACCTGGCGCCTCATACCTTCCAAAGGAGGTCTCCCCATGAAAAAACGACTTCTCTCCCTGCTCCTCTGCGCGGTGATGCTGTTCGCCTGCGCCGCTCCCGCCTTTGCGGCGCGGCAGGCGGCATCCATCAATAAGGTAACGCCCCCGGAGCTGCCGGTGAGCGAATATCCCCTCATCATCGTGCGCGGCATGCAGCTCAACGGCATGGTGCGCTACGGCGGCACCGAGAAGGAGGAAAAGGCCAGCGTCAATTTCAACGCGGGCGACCTGCTGAAAACGCTGGTGAAGATCCCTTCCGCCTTTATCACCGGCGGCAAGGACAAGATCGTGGACGTGCTGCTGGACTACGCCTACGGGCTGTTCGGCCACATGGGGTGCGACGAGAACGGCGACCCCTCCGACCCGGACGTCTCCATGCGGACGTTCGAGGGTTCCGCGGTCAACTATCCCGACCTGCCCGGCGAGCCCTCCGTGCGCCAGCTGGGGCTGTTCACCTCCGCGCTGCACCACTACGGGGCGGAGAACCTCTACTTCTTCTCCTATGACTGGCGGCTGGATACCTACGGCAACGCGGCGCTGCTGAACGATAAAATCAATCAGGCGCTGGAAGAGACCGGCAAGGACAAGGTCAACCTCATCGCCTGCAGCATGGGCGGCATCGTGACCCTCACCTACCTGACCTATTACGGCAGCGGCAAGATCAACTCCCTGCTGTCCGATTCCGCCACCATGAACGGCGCGGAGTGCGCCACCGACGTGCTGTGCGGCGATATCCTCTTTGACGCCGCGGCGGCGGACCGCTACCTGACCCGCATGCTGCCGGCCCTGTCGCCGCTGTTCCACATGATGTACCGCACCGGGAGCCTGGGCCGCCTGTGCAGGTTCCTGAACAACTTCGCCGCCGACTACGGCGAGGAGATCTACGACCGGGTGCTGATCCCGATCTTCGGCACCATGCCGGCCTTCTGGGAGCTTTGCTATCCGGAGAAATACGAGCAGGCCAAACGCTTCGCCTACGGCGAGGACGAGACCCAGTGGCCGCCCCTCTTTGAAAAGACCGATAAGATCCAGCGCGAGGTCTGCGCCCACAAGCTGGAGACCCTGCAAAAGGCCATGGACGGCGGCATGATCTTCACCGTGGTGGCCAACTACAACACGCCCAACGTGCCGGTCTACGTCAACGCGGGCCTGCAGGGCGACGGCATTTTAGAGACACGGGCCATGTCCTTCGGCGCGACGGTCTCCGAGGTGGGCAAGACGCTCAGCGACGGCGAGCTGGCCATGGGCGACGCGAAATACGTCTCCGCGGACGGCTGCATCAACGCCAACACCGCCGCCTTCAAGGACATGACCTGGTTCATCAAGGACGGCGAGCACATCTGCGGCGCCACGGTGGATTCCGACATCATGAACTTCTTCTTCACCCTGCTGGATTCCCCCGAGCAGCCCACCATCGACACCTGGGAGCAGTACCCCCAGTTTATGCAGGCCGACGGCAACGAGGGGCTGTCCTCTACCCTTGCGGGCAAGACCTTCGCCGCCAAAGGCGAACCGATCTGCTGAACACATTGTAGCACGGCGCCTTGCGCCGTTAAGCAGTACGCTGTAGCACGGCACTTTTGGTTGTCGCCGACTGCCGTCGGCTCATTGTATCGCAACGCCAAAACAATCACACCGGATCGTTTTGTCTGCGACTTGCGCCGTTTGAGTCGCCAGTCGCGAGTCGCCAGTCGCCAGAAATGCGCGACCACCGCAGCACGCAGCCTCAGCTGCGTTCCAGAGCGCCGCAGGCGTATAATCGTAGCGCGGCTCCGTCTTGCCCTCGCAAACATTGTCGCACTGTCGCCTTGGAGCGGCGCCATTGCTCTGTGTTTGCTCACCAAAACCGCCTCGCTTCATCCGCCACTGGCGGCGCTTCGGCGATTTTGCCCGCCCGCAACGCGATTCCGATTTTTTTAACGTTTGATTTTGTCAATACGTTGTTTTCAAAGAATCTTTATGTCAAGAACCGCCTTGCGGCGGGGTGCGGGTCTCCAGTGGAGACCTCTGCCGCAGGCAGAAGCACCGACCGAGCCGGCAGGCGAGACCGGCTCACGGAGCCGCGCTACGGTTATATACCTTCGGCGCTTGACAATATCATCCATTTACCGATGCAGGAGAAGCTATTTTCTCTTGCATCTTTTCTTTTTTATGGTAAAATGAAATTGTCTATGATTACCTGAAAAGGAGAAAGACCGATGAAAAACGTAAAAACGCTGAAATGGCTGCTCACTTTCGCCTGCCTGCTGGCGGCGGTGTGGGCCTTCACCCTTGTTGCCAACGCGGAAATCGTGGCTTCCGGCTATTGCGGCGCGGAGGGCGATGGCAGCAACCTGACGTGGACGCTGGACTCCGGAACGCTGACGATCAGCGGCAAAGGGAAAATGAATGGTTATACCTCCTACACTCCATGGCCAGATCTTAATATCACAGATGTTATTATAGAAGAAGGTGTGACAAACATCGGATTCGGCGCATTTTCCGGACACACGGAACTGACTTCGATAACCATCCCGGACAGTGTGACAATCATCGGGGATCAAGCATTTTTCAACTGCACAGGACTGACTTCAATATCCATACCGGACAGCGTGACGAGCATCGGGAATCGCACATTTTCCCGTTGCACAGGGCTGACTTCAATATCCATACCGGACAAAGTGACAAGCATCGGGGCTTCTGCTTTTTCCGACTGCACAAGACTGACTTCAATGTCGCTCCCGAACAGCATGATAAGCATCGGGAATTACGCATTTAACAACTGCACGAAACTAACCTCGGTGACGATCCCGGACAGCGTGACGAGCATCGGGGATTACACGTTTACCGGCTGCACGGGATTAACAGCAGTGATTATCCCGGATAATGTAACGCATATCGGGAAATGTGCTTTTTCCGATTGTACAGGGCTGACTTCTGTAACCTTCCCGGATAGCGTGACAAGCGTCGGAGATAATGCTTTTGACGGCTGCACAGAGCTGAAAAGGGTTAATATCAGCAATCTTTATGCATGGTGTAAGATATCATTTGGATTTAAAACTAACCCTTTATATTATGCGAAGCATCTTTATCTTAATGACAGCGAGGTGACCAATCTCGTCATTCCGGACGGCGTGACGAACATCGGAAGTTATGCTTTTTTCGGCTGCACAGAGCTGACATCTGTGACAATTCCGGACAGCGTGACAAGCATTGGTGATGGAGCATTTGACGGCTGTACAGGGCTGACAAAAGTCAATATCGGTAGTCTTGCTGCATGGTTCAATATATCATTTGATAGTGCTACCTCTAACCCTTTATATTATGCGGAACATCTTTATTTAAATGACAACGAAGTGGCTGATTTCGTTATTCCGGACAGCGTAACGAGCATCGAAAGTTATGCGTTTTGCGATTGCACGTGGCTGAAGTCTGTGATAATCCCGGACAGCGTAACAAGTATCGGGAGCGATGCTTTTTCCGGTTGTGTGAATTTGGAAAATGTAAATATTCCGGATAGCGTTACCAGCATTGGTGAACATGCATTTTCCGGCTGCTCAGGTTTAACTGAAATGATTATCCCTGATAGCGTGACAGAAATCGGCTATGGCGCATTTGAGAGATGCGAAAACCTCGTCAGTATAACCAT
>CAMVNL010000035.1 GCA_947168785.1 uncultured Clostridia bacterium
GCGAAAAGCGATAAATACTACCTCCGGCGGCTGTCCGACAAAAATCTGGTGACCGCCGTGCTGGGCGACGCGGACCGGGGCGACGCGGAGGTCGTCTACGCGGGCAAAACCCGTTTCATCCGCAGCTTCATCGCCCGGAGCCGCTCCTCCGCCGCGGGCGGACAGATCTCCTCCCGCATCACCCTGATCACCATGGCGGCGGCGTTCCTGACCGGCGTGATCGCCATGATCATCAAGGCCAACGTCATGTGGGGCCTGAGCGTCATGTGCTTCTCGGCGGCCCTCTCCTTCCCGGTGGGGTGCCTGTTCTTCACGGGCTTCATGATCGCCAGCGAGAACAAAGCCCTCTCCGTCAAGAGCTCCTTCGTGCGCAGCTATTCCGACGCCCGCGACATGGCGAAGGTGGAAAATATCGTGCTGCGGGCCGAGGATATCTTCAATGTGGAGATCACGGAGACGGTGTGCATCGACAGCATCAACCGCCAGCAGGCGGAGCTGTGCGCCGCCGTCATCACCGAAAAAACGGGCGGCCTGCTGCAAAAGGCGTTCCATATCCCTGAAAAGCTGCGGGAGAACGGCGTGCCCGAGGCAGAGCAGCTGACGTATGAGGACAAGCTGGGCTTTTCCGCCTGGGTGAGCGACTGCCGGGTACTGCTGGGCTCCAACGCCTTCCTCTCCAACCACAACGTCAGAATGCCGGATGAAAGCGGCGTGCTGAACTTTATCGACAGCGACAACAAGCCCATTTACCTCGCCATCGAGGGCCACTTCACGGCCATGTTCTCCGCAAAGTATTCCTGCGCCTCCGAGCACGTGAAGCGCCTGAAAACGCTGGCGGACAACGGTGCGAACATCCTGATCGTCTCCACCGACCCGAACATCACCGACGCCTTTGCGGAAAAGCTGCTGGGACTTCCGGCGGATTCCGTCCGCGTGGTCAGCAAGAACGCCGCGGAAAAGATCGCCGTCCAGCAGGATACCGTCACCGATTCGGAGGATACGGGCATCGTCTTCTCCGGCGGCGACTCGCTGTGCCGCTGCGCCTTCTCCGCCGTGAAGCTGGACAAGCTGAAAAAGCTCTCCAAGCTGATCTGCGAGATCGGCTGCTGCGCGGGCTGCGCGCTGGCGCTGGTCTTCTCGCTGGCGGGCACGGTCTCCGTGGTCTCCGGCTGGCTGGCGGTGCTGCTGCAGATCCTTGGCATGGCCCTGTGCTTCTTTATCCCGCCGCTGCTGACCGCCTCCTCCATGCCGGCCTTCAGCAAAAGCGCGGTTCACCCCGTCACCCGCAACGAGCCCTATACCCCCGAAAATTACGTACCCCGTCCCAAAAAGATCGAAGACGAGGACGAGGTGGAGGAGCGGACCTCCGACATCGTGATCGCCGACGAGCCGGAAGCGGCGGACAGCGATATGAAGATCGTCCCGGAGACGGCCCCGGCCACGCCCGGACAGAAGCAGCCGGAAAAGCCGGCGAAAGGACGCTTCGGCCGGTGGAAGGGCCGCCCGGACTGGGGCTTTGACGACGAGGACGACGAAGACGACGACGATTTCGACCTGCCGCCCCGCCGCAAAAGCCGCTTTGGCGGCAAGGCCTTCCGGAAGACGGAAGCGCCGGTGAGGGAAGCGCAGGTGGAAGAGGCGGCCCAGGAAGAGCGGGAGCCCATCATGGCGAAGGTGCCGGACAACCCGGACGACATTCACCTATCCACCGAAGAGCTGCTGCAAAGCTCCTTCTTCCGCGACGAGGAAGAGACGGCGGCCCCCCGCCCCCGGCGCGCTCCCGCGCAGACGGACAATGAGGAAGCCTACGACGACCGTCGGCCCGCCTATGACGAATACGACGGCTATGAAGATGAGGACGACGAAGACGAGGGCGTGTTCGGCGACGGCCTGATCGGCAGGCTGCTGGGCCGCGGCAAACGGGGCGGCAAGCGTCCCGCCCCCCGCTATGAAGACTACGACGATTACGAGGAAGAGGACGGCTACGGGCAACCCCCCGCCCCGGCGGACGACGGCGACGATTACGACGAGGACGACGGCTTCTTCAACGCCCCCCGCAGAAAGCCCGGCAAGGGCCGCAAGGGCGGCGCCGCCGGTTTTGTCGGGACCTTCAAGGGCCTTTCCTCCAAAATGACCTCCCTCGCCAAAAACATCGGCCGGAAGGACGAGGACTTCGACGACGAGGAGGACGACGGCGACGGTTACGACGGTTACGACGCCCGGCAGGACGCGAGCCGCCCCGCCCCGCAGGAGCAGGAACAGCCGCAGGCCGCCTATAACAGCGGCAGACCCTCCATCCTCTCCTTTGCGCAGGAGGACCCCGCCCCGCCGAAATATGAGCTGGGCCGGACCGACGAATATGACTTTCTCAACGTGAAGTTCGAGCCCCCGGCGGTGAAATCCCGCAACTATTACAACGACGCCTATTTCAGCCGCTATGAGACGGGCACGGTGGAAAACGACGCCGACGCCGCCTTTGCCGGACTGAAGGAGACGGACGAGTAACGCTTCCGCCCATCGGTACTTAAAAGTTTTCGGTCAAGCCTTTTTCAAAAGGCTTGCGGTTTCCAAAGGCAGCGCCTTTGGGCGTCCGCCGCAGCGGACGAAATCCTTCCCGCGCAAAAAGCGCAGGAAAGGTTTCAGGAAAACCCTCGCCGGGGGTTTTCCTGAGGGCAAAGCCCATCGCCCCCCCTATTTTCTGTAAAAAACAGAAAATCAACAGGTCCGGCATAAAATTTCAGTCTGAATATTGAAAACTGCCGCGCAAGATGCTATACTTGTGTGGCAGATTTCTTTTTCTGAAATCTAATAACCAATAAAGGGGACGTCTCGATGTCTAAGACAAAAACAAAAGACCCTAACAAACTGAATTACGGCAGAACCGCCCTGATCGGCTTCGGCTTCATGGGCTGCATGCTGCTCTGGTCCGTCTATAACTCCTTCGTGCCCGTGATTCTGCGGGGCAAGCTGACCGAGGTATTCGCGGGCGATTCCGCCTTCGCGCAGTTCATCTCCACCCACTCGTGGATGAGCTGGGTCTCCGTGGCGCTGATCGTCAACGCCATCATGACCATCGACAACGTCTTCGGCGTGATCTTCCAGCCCCACTTCGGCAAGCGCAGCGACCGCACCCACAGCAAATACGGCAAGCGGATGCCCTACATCCTGATCTGCATGCCCATCTGCGCCGTCTTCTTCTGCTTCGTCCCCGTGGCGGCCACCATCCGCTCCGTGGGCCTGAGCATCCTGCTGATGATGACCGTGATCATCTGCTTCAACTTCCTGATGTCCGTCTGGCGTTCCCCCGTGGTTTCGCTGATGCCCGACTTCACCCCCTCCGCCCTGCAGAGCGACGCCAACGCCGTGATCAACATCATGGGCGGCATCGGCCAGATGGTGGGCTTCGTGGTGGGCTCCATCGCCGCCGCGCTGGTGGGCATCCTCGGCCTAACGGAGATGAGCGAGGCGCTGAAGGCCGCCACCAACGACCTGGGCCAGATCGTAGACAAGGAGACCGGCGAGCTGATCCTGAACGCCGCCGGCGAACCCCGCTACGTCAACTATACCCCCGTGTTCGTGGTCACCGCCGTGATTGCGGTGCTGTGCATCGTGGTGCTGTTCTTCTTCTATAAAAAGAACAGCCAGTACGACCTTTCCGCCCATGCGGAGATGCTGGCCGCCGAGGACAAGAAGCAGGAAAAGATCAAGATCAAGACCCTGCCCATCTCCAAAGGCGAAAAGCGCAGCCTGATCATCATGCTGGCCGCCCTGTTCCTGATCAACAACGCGACAGAAGCCATCGTGCCCAACTTCACCAACTTCGCCAACACCACGCTGAAGGTGCCGCCCATCTATTCCACCCTGATGATGGCCGTCTTTGCCGTTTCGCTGGCCGCCTTCGGCATCCCCGCCGGCATCATGGGCAGAAAGCTTGGCCGCAAAAAGACCATCATGATCGGCCTCGGCGCCATCGTGGCCATGTTCGCCGTCTATCTGACCATCTCCCAGTTGGTCAAGCCCAATGAGGACGGCTCCGTCAACAAGTTCACCTGGGTCGCCCTGTGGGTGGCGCTGCTGGTGGGCGGCGCGGCCGTGGGGTGCGTCAACATCAACACGCTGCCGCTGGTGCTGACCATCGGCGGGCGCGAGTACGTGGGCACCTTCACCGGCTACTACTACACCGCCACCATGTCCGCCTCCGTCACCGGCCCCATCCTCTGCGGTCTGGTCATCGGCCTGTTCAAGGAGGACTACAACTTCATGTTCCTGTTCTGCGCCATCTTCTTCGCCCTGGGCCTGCTGGTCATCACCCAGGTCAAGCACGGCGAATCCTACGAGATCACCGACGAAGAGATCAAGCTGGCCCAGATGGCGGACGACTGATCCAAAACACACACCACGCGGTTCCGGCCCCCCGGAGCCGCGTTATTTTGTTGGATAAAGGGGGATTTTGTCGATTTAATGCGAAATTCGGAATGCGGAATTCGGAATTATTGTAAACCTTCGTTTTCACACAATTTGAATCGTCCGCATTTTATTGTATCGTTGATTCTATAAAGTTCCCTAATATAATTAAAACGCGTCAGCGGTGCGGGTCTCCGGTGGAGACCTCTGCCGGCAGGCAGAAGCACCGACCGAGCCGGCAGGCGAGAATTTCCGAAATTCCGAATTCAGAATTCCGCATTCCGCATTAAAATGGCGCGACAAACCCCAATTTGACCACCCCTCCATATTTCCTGTCTTTAAAAGTGAAAGGGGGATTTTCATGGAAGACGAAACGATCATCGGGCTGTATAACGACCGGGACGAAACGGCCATCACGGAGACCGATAAAAAATACGGCAGGTACTGCCGCACCGTCTCTTACAACATCCTGCAAAGCCGCCCGGATACGGAGGAATGCGTCAACGACGCCTATCACCATACGTGGAACGCCATTCCGCCGGAACGGCCCCGCAGCCTGAAGGCATTCGTGGGGCGGATCACCCGCAACCTGTCCCTGAACCGGCTGGCGGCAAAAAAGGCCGCCAAGCGGGGCGGCGGGCGGTATGAGGCGGTCTACGACGAGCTGGACGCGTCGCTGTCCCACGCGGCGGCCCCGGACGAGCTGGGCGACCTGGAGCTGCGGGACCTGCTGAACCGCTTTCTGGCGGACCTGCCGGAACAGCGGCGGGGCCTCTTCATCGGGCGGTACTGGTATTTTCAATCCATCGCCGAGATCGCCGCGCAGACGGGCTTTACCCAAAGCAAGGTGAAAATGCAGCTGAAACAAAGCCGGGACGAGCTGCGGGCGTATTTGCAAAAGGAGGGGATCTCGGTATGACGGAACGTATTCTGCGGGCACTGGGCGAGACGGACGAGCGATATTTCCTCACCTACGCCGAAAACATGAAAGTGAAAAATCCGAAAAAAATCATCCTGCGCCGGTGGCTTTCCGCCGCGGCGGCGATATTTTTGCTTTTTGGAGGAATATTTGCATATTTGCAGGCGCGGTATCAAATCATTCCTCAAGTAAATCTATTCAGGGTAGATTTTCTGTCTTTTGAAGAGATGATGGAGGCGGCTTGCCGATCACCGGAAGGATATCATGTCAACAGCAGCGGCATTCCCTATGAAACCCGTTTGTCTGCGCTGGATTATAACAGTTTTGACAACGTAAGTTTTTATATGTGCTATGAAGAACCAAAAAAGAACGATTATTCTTTAGCCGCATCGTCCTCGTGGACTTATGTGTGTGAAGGGACAAAGAACGGGGTGCTATATGAAATTGTATATGTTGAATCCGGCGATCTGGCAGATCTGCCAAATTGTTTTCATCCCACAAGTCAATATTCTCGACTGCTTTCTGTAGCTGGGCATCGTGTTTCATATTCATCTTTTTGGAATCGGTCTGAATGTGCATTTGTTGACGGGACAGGATATTACAAAGTCATTTGTCATTCAAATGACCTTGATAATTTGTTTGCAATTTTAAAAGATCTTATCAGATGACGTCTATTATGGATAATATAGAAAGGAAAGGTTATTATGTATTTTGTACACTTTCGTAATTCAATCAGAAAAAAACTTTTATTAATTATAGCAATCGTTCTTCTTATATGTAATGTTGCAGTCGTTTATTCATCAGCATCAACAGAAGTCGAGCCAATTCCCATTGATGAATATATTATTGTTGGAATGAATCATGCTTATTCTTTTCCGGAAAAACCGTATGATCCTGAATATTTTGATTCTGAAAAAGTATCGCGCGTTGAAACAATTTTTTCCTATCATGAGGGAGACTTAAAACAACTGGATTCCTTTAATAGAATTGAAAAACTGTATCTTTCCGAAGAAGGTAAGAAAAACATTGACCTTTTCATCAAAGAATTGAATCAAAGAGAGGACATTTTTGTCGCTGAACGAGATTATGAATATCAAAACGGCTTAGCAATAGTACACTCTGAAGATGAATTTTTTGAGGAGCAATATGCTTTAAAAAAAATAATGGCCCAAAAAGCATGGGCTATTACCACAGGATCACCTTCTATGCGCGTAGGCGTTATTGACTCAGGAATCATGGCAACACATCCTGATCTTTTAACAAATGTTAGCACTTCTTTAAGCAAAGACTTTATTAATAACACCTATGGCTCTGAGGATGAGAATGGGCACGGGACATATGTTGCCGGACTACTAGGTGCAAGAGGAAATAATACGATTGGAATTAGCGGAATCTGTTGGAATGTAAAAATGATAAGCCTGAGAGTTTCCGACTCGAGTAATCAATGGACAAACACCAGGGTGATTTCAGCCATTGAGTATGCTTCTGCAAACAACATTTCGATTTTAAATATGAGTATTCAAAATGGGTCTTATTGTGCTACGCTGGAGAATACGATAGCAAATTATTCTGGATTATGCGTTGTCGCAGCTGGCAATATTTCTGATTCCGATCATAATTTTACTAATATCAGGTATCCAGCACGTTATAATTTGAGCAACATGATAGTTGTTGCTGCTACAAACAGTGCTGATGATCTTGGTACAACCTCAAAATATCATCCCTCCTACGTGAATCTTGGCGCACCGGGACAAGCTGTTTATACAACAACAATTAATAATGCCCAACCATATTCAAAAACTATACCGAGTGGATCTTCGCTTGCCGCCCCTTATGTTGCAGGCACATTGGCGTTAATGCGATCCGCAAATATTAATCTTACATCAGCACAATTAAAAAGTAGATTATTGAACAGCGTTGACTCTATATCTTCTTTGTCGGACTTGTTTAGTTCCGGCGGCAGATTAAATACATTCCGTGCTGTCCGAAAAGCAAAAGGATATCTGATGGGAGACGCAAACCTTGATGGAACGGTAGATATCTCCGATGCAAGACAGGTTCTCCGTTGGTCTGTTGAGTTGGATCCTTACACAAATTTAAATGAGGCGCTTTGCGACGTTGACTATTCCGGAAACATTGATCCAGAAGATTCCCGTTTAATTCAAAGAATGACCGTGCATTTAATAGATCCAATAGAGTAAAATAGGAACACTTGAAAAATCGACAAACAGAGAAACCTTCGGCAATATTCTGCTCTCCTGTAACATGTACTTTTTTGGAGAGCTGCTGCAATATGATTTTGTAACGTGGGAGGCTGAACCATGAGGACGCACCGCCGCTTTCGCTGTGTTTTAACCGCGCTTTTCATCGCGCTGGCTGTTCTGCTGCCCGGCGGCTGCGCGTCGCCCGCCGCCGTCCCGTCGCCCCATGACCCCGTCCCCATCAACGATTACATTCTGGTGAGTATGACGCACGAATATTCCTTTCCCAAAAAAACCTACCCGCCGGAATACTTTCACGCGGAATACGTGGAACGGGTGGAAACGCTCTCCGCCTATCATATCGGGGACCTCAAAGACAGAGATTCCTTCCTCCGGATCGAACAGCTGATCCTCACGAAAAAGGGCAAAAAACACATCGACGAGCTGATCGAAGAGCTGAACGCCCGCGACGACATTGAATCGGCGGGACGGGATTATGCGTATTACACGGGAGACGAATTTGCCGTTTCTGCCGACGAAACGCTTTCCGCAGAAACGGCAAGCGGGCGCTGACCCTTTGCGGAAAAGAAAAACGCCTCCTTCCGCGAAGCGCGGGCGCGGCGCCGGAAAACAAAATATACAACCAAACGACGCCGCGGATCAAACACACACGGCGTCTTTTCTGATGAATATTATATTGTTTTTCAAAAATAGACTTGATTTTTTTATTTTTTTTAGTTATATTATTAGATAAGAATCAATTTCAAGACAGCGGGGGATTTCCCCTTTCCCATCTTCAGAAGAAAGGAGTTGCAATTATGCCTGAATTTACCTATGAGATCGTGAAACACGTCGGCGTGATTTCCGAAGGTTCCGGCGGCTGGCAGAAGGAGCTGAACCTCATCAGCTGGAACGGCAAAGAGCCCAAGTACGATATCCGTGACTGGGGCCCCGAGCACAAAAAGATGGGCAAGGGCATCACCCTTTCGGCGGATGACGCCAAGGCGCTGAAGGCCCTGCTGGACGCGGAAGAATAAAGCCACAGAACTGCCGGAAACGGCGGTTCTTTTTTTGACAATCAACCTCTTCCCATGCGGCTGCGCGCTGACGGCGTCGTCCCCCTTTGTCGCAGTGCGACATTTTCCCCGCACTGCGAGGGCATCTTCCTCAGTGCCGCTTAAGGCAAAACAACTGTTTTTAGGAACTGAAAAACAAAAGCTTCCCTAAAAAAAGTAAGGTTTACCTGTTATTTTCGTATTTACTGCTCCACCAATTTAATCGTGAATTATTTATGCGCCGGATAAACGTCGCAAGACAAGGAAGAAACCGCAAGACAGGCTGTCGCCTGTCGAGGATTTCTGACGCCGTATTGCGGCGTTTAGACAAGCAGAAATCTTCAAGTATGAATTGGTGGAGCAGTAAAATGTAACTTCAGTAAGCAGCGGCACTGAGGTGCCGCGCTACCATTCATACCGCCTATGAACCGACACTTTATCCATCTCCCCTCCACCGTCTCCACCAACACCGACCTGAAGGCGCGCATCGGCGCGGCGAAAGGGCCGGTCTATGACGTGATCTCCGCAGACCGGCAGACCGGCGGGCGGGGACGGCTCGGCCGCACGTTTTTCTCGCCCCCCGGTGGGCTGTACGTCTCCGTCGCCCTGCCCCTGACCGGGGAAGAGACCGACCTCCCCTGCCTGACGCTGCTGGCGGGGCTGTGCGTCTGCACGGCGCTGGAGGACCTCTGCGGCGTCGCCCCCCGGATCAAATGGCCCAACGACCTGTACCTGAACGGCAAAAAGCTCTGCGGCATCCTCTGCGAGCTGGTGGGCGGTGAAATCCCCACCGCCGTAGTGGGGATCGGCGTGAACCTGAACGCCCGCCCGGAGGAGATCCCGGCGGAGCTGAAAGAAAAAATGACCTCCCTGCGGGCGGAGGGCGTAACCCCTCCCCCGCCGGAGGCGCTGATAAAAACCATCACGGAAAAACTGGACCGCGCCGTCTATGAAGACCGCGCCCTTGCGGACAAAACCGCGCTCGCCCGTTTCCTCGGTCAGATCCGGGACCGCTCTTACCTCGACGGCAGAACCGTGGGCTGGTCCGTCAACGGCGAAGCCCTCACCGGTATCTTCCGGGGGATTGCCGACAACGGCGCCGCCCTGCTTCAACTGCCCGACGGAACGACCCGGGCGGTGGTTTTCGGGGAGATCACGGTCGGGTAATAAAGCGAAATAAAGGGACTTGAAGAGGTCTTAATAATGCGGAATGCGGAGTTCGGAATGCGGAATTAATCCAATTCGGCGTGACATTATCGCCAATAAGCAGAAACAGCTCGGAACCGTCATTGTCTGTTTATCACGGACCCAGTACAATTCCGCATTCCGAATTCATAATTCCGCATTTTCCTCCAAAAAACCAACTCCCCCTCTCTCCCTCAAAACACCGTCTCCACCACCCTCGCGCTTTCCTCCGGCGAATAGCGGAAATAATCGATATGGTCCCCCTCGATGAAATAGCGCATCGGGGGGATTTTGATTTCCTCGTCCCGGTGGTCCACGATCACCAGTTTGATCTTCATGCGTTCGGGGATGATATTTTTGATGTAAACCGCTGCGGTCTGGCCCGCGCGCACGTCCGGGTTATACTCCGCCAGCCCTGCGAGATTGGGCGTCAGCTCCACGAACACGCCGTAGCTTTCCACCGAGCGGACGATCCCCGGCACGGTCTCCCCCACCGAAAACAGGTCCGCGTTTTCCCGCCAGGTGCCAAGCAATTCCTTGTGGGTCAGGGTGACGCGGCCGTTGTCGTCCCGGGAGAACACCGCCGCCCTGATCTTCTGCCCCACAAAAAAACGGGCGGAGGGGTGCGGGATGCGCGAGACGGAAATCAGGTCGATGGGCAGCAGGGCGCTGACGCCCGCGCCGATATCACAGAACACGCCGAAGCTCTCAATATGCGTGACCACCGCGTCCAGCAGGTCTCCCGGCGTCAGCAGATCCACGTATTCCTCTTTGCATTTCTGCTGGGCCCGGCGGCGGGAAAGCAGCGCGTAATAGCGGCCCTCCTCGTTTTTACGGATGCCGGTCACGGTGAAGCAGACGGGTTTGCCCACCCGGGAGATCAGGGCGATATCCCGCACGGCGCCCTCCTCGATGCCCAGCGCCCCTTCGCAGCGGGGAATGATCCCCTTCATCACGCCCAGATCCACGTGGAGGTTGTGTTCCCGGTCACACAACGCCGCCCGGGCCTCTAAGATCAGCTCCTGATTGGCCGCGTCCCGCAGCGACGACACCCCTGCCATCGCCGCCCGGTTGGCGGCGGTATTCAGCAGATACCCTTCGGGGTA
>CAMVNL010000036.1 GCA_947168785.1 uncultured Clostridia bacterium
GCTGTTTACCTGCACGCCCTACGGCATCAACACGCACCGGCTGATGGTGCGCGGCCACCGGGTGGAAAATCTGCCCGGCGCCATCGTCATCACTGCCGAGGCGCTGCAGATTGATGAAAAAGCGGTATCGCTGAGCATCGGCATTCCGCTGACCGTGCTGATCTTTGCCGTGGCGATGATCAAGCCGAAAAAGAACAGAATTACGATCAAAGAGAGACTGAAACAGGAGGTATAAGCGTGGAACACAGGTTTTTCCAGACAACGGAAAACGCGTCCATTCTTAAGCGCTGCGGCGTTATGCTGCTTGCGCTCCTGTTCTGCGTGTCCCTTCTTCTGTCCGCCTCCGCCGAGAATGGGGAGAGTACGATCCCCGTCAGCGGCGTCGACCTGCAGCAAAAAGGCTCCGTTCGCGTGCTTGTCAAAGACGCGGAGGGCAACCCGGTGCCCGGCGGCACCCTGCAGCTCTTCCTTGTGGCGCGCATCGCCGAAGGGGAAGAGGGACGGCAATTCCATGCGCTTACCGAAGCCTTCTCCGGCTGGGACGGAACCGCGGATGATCTGATTTCCGATCAGTCCTGCGCCGAAAGTCTCGCCGCTTATGTTGAAACCAACCGGACGGAGTGTCTGGCGTCAGCCGACAATACGGATGGCTCCGTCACGTTTACCGATATCGCCCCCGGCGTCTATCTGGTCCGCCAGAGCGCAGAGGCCGAAGGGTATGAAACCATGCTGCCGTTTTTGGCGTTCCTCCCCGTGGTGGAGGACGGCCGCCTCGTCTATGATATTGAAGCCAGCCCCAAGCCGGTGGTCATGCGCCCGCCCGGCGCGGTGGAGGTCACGGCGGAAAAGACCGTCGAGGTGATCTCCGGCAGCGCCCCGCAGGATACGGTGTTCTCTTTCGTGCTCAAGGCGCTGGATCAGAACGCTCCCCTGCCGCGGAACGCCTCCGCCGTTTACGATCAGGCGGCCCGCTCCATGACGGTGAGCCGCACCGGCCCCGGCGAGATCTGTTTCGGCTCGCTGACGCTGCTGCAGTCGGACGCCGGAAAGCGGTATGAATATGAGGTCCGCGAGGTACAGGGCTCCGCCGCCCATTATTCCTACGATTTTACCGTTTATAAGCTGACCGTCAGCGTGGCGGGCTCCGGCGACGGGGGATCCCTCATCGTCAGCACGACGATCACGGACGGCTCCGGCAACACGGTGGATCAAATGATATTCCGCAATTATTATGAGGGCGGCAGCACGCCCGACATCCCGCGCACCGGGCAGCTCTGGTGGCCCGTGCTGGTGATGCTGCCCGCCGGCTGCCTGCTGGTCGCCGTCGGTGTTCTTCTCCGCCGCAGGAAAGAATCGCCTGAGGAGGAGCTGCTATGAAAAAGACCGGACTTTCGCTGATCCTGGCCGGCGCGCTCCTGTTGACGGGGGCGCTGGGCATCACGATCTATAACGTGGCGGATTCCCGCCGGGCGGAAAAAGCGGTGGAGGCCATCCTCGGTCCCATTGCGGAGGCCATCAGCCAACAGGAGACCACCCCCTTCGTCCGCCCTGAGGGCGAAGCGATCCCGGAAATGCCGGTGCGTGAGCAGGACGGCCTGCGCTATATCGGCATCATCGAGATCCCGGCCCTGTCCCTTTCCCTGCCCGTGCTGGAAAACTGGAGCTACGATCTGCTCAAGATTTCCCCCTGCCGCTATGCGGGGTCCTACTACACCAACGATCTGGTGATCTGCGCCCACAATTACGCGGCGCACTTCAACGGGCTGCGCTACGTGGATATCGGCAGCGACGTCTATTTCACCGCCGTCAACGGCGAAACCTTCCACTACGTGATCGACAACCGCGAGACCCTCACCCCGGAGGAAAACGACCGGATGATCACCTCGGACGGCGAGTGGGACCTGACGCTCTTCACCTGCTATATCGGCGGCGCGACCCGTTGCACGCTCCGGTGCAGCCTTTGCGACGAGTAAAAACGCAGAACTGAAAAACAGTCCCGCGTTGCCTGACAAATACATTCTTTTACGCTGACAGGCGCGGCCTCTTCTTTGCGAAAAGAGGGCTGCGCCTGCCGGTCTTTTATTTCTATCCCAAAGCCGTATCAAAATGCAGCCGAAGATTCTCCGTTGCGGCGACGGATACCGTGACGAAGCCGTCCCCCGCTTCCGCAAGGCGCACCGCGTCCCTTTCCGTGAACCGGCCGTCCTCATAAAGCGCCGCGCCGTTGTACATCAGGGTTTGTCCTCTTGTGTACGGAATGCGGATGATGGCCGTCGTGTCCTTCGGCACCAAGGCGTCAAGGGTCACGGCGCCGTCGGTTTCCGCCATCTTCAGACGGATATAGCCTTTGACGGTGGGGACGGTGCATGCGATCCGCCCGCAAACCCCGGGCTGCGGCGCAATGACGAAGGTCTCCCAGCCGGGGGTCAGCGGCCTGATCCCCGCGAAATATTTGCTCATGACGACCAGCGGCCCGCCGGACCAGGCGTGATTGCGCGTGCCGCCCAATCTGGACCACCGTTCCCACAGGGTAGAGCAGTCCGCCCGAATCATGGCGGCGTAGCGCCGCCGCATCCGCTCTTTCGCGGCTTCGCAGCGGCCCATCCGGCAAAGCGCCTCCAGCACGTAGTATTCCATGTACGGGCTGGCGTTTTTTGTTTTTGTCAAAACGGCGGTCAGCGCGTCGTATTGCGCCGGCTCCGCCAGCCCGGCCAGCACGGCCAGGGCGTTGGCCCTGTCGTCGGGGCGGAGGACGCCGCCGCTTTTATAGCCCTTTCCCGTCCACAGCGATCGGTAGCCGATCCTGATCCGGTTCTTTCTGTCGGTAAACTCTCCGGCGTCCTTTCCGAGGGCCTCCGCCATTTTTTCAAGGCACGAAAGGGCGTAGCAGTACCACGCGTTTTCCATGGCGGTCCTGTCGGCAAACAGGCCCCAGTCCATCCAGTCCCACGATCCGGCGCGGTGTTCCGCCAGTCCGTCGGCCCCGATCCGCCACAGGCGGAGATAAGCCGCCGCCGCGTCGTAGACCTCCTTCAGAAAGTCCCGGTCGCCGGTATACAGGTAATAGGTCCAAAAGCCGACGATCCCCGCCAGCTGCTGCGCCGGAAGCTCAAAAAAGCCGTTGTCGATGGGCGTCACGGTGGACAAAACCCGGGTGGCGGGGTCAACGTGGCCCAGCATGCAGGCGACGCCCTTCTGATAGAGCAGCAGGGCGTTGGCGTCGAGGGCATACAGCGCCATCATCATCTCGGTGGTCACGTCGCCCCACCACTGCGCCCGCTCCCGGTCCGGGCAGTCCATAAAGCTGTCGCGCATGGTGACGAACAGGGTGCGCAGCGACTTCTGCCAGAGGGTATTCAGCGCGCCGTCTTCGCAGGCAAACGCGCCGGAAAAGGCCGTGTCGAATCCCGTTTCCCGGTATTTCAGGTCCAGCACCGTCACCCCCGGGGGGATCGAATAGCGGATCTTCTCGCCGTTGAACCAGCCGAGGGCTTCAAACGACTGCTCCCCGTCCTTTGTGATATACGCGTCGCTGACGGCGCCGAGGTACGTGTTTTCGGTGGTGATGCGGATGGTCTTTCCCGCCTTCGCGTCAACGCGCAGAAAGGGCGTACACTGGGCGTTATAAGGGATCCGCAGCGTGATCCTCCGTCGGCGGGCGAAGCGGCGGCCCCTGAAATCCTCCGTGTTTTCATAGTCCTTCAGACCGTAGTCTTTGAGCAGCGGAATGCCGCGGGGGTACAGCCTGCCCCAGGGGGCGGCGCCGCCTTTCCCGTTGGCCGCCGCGTTGGCCCAGCCGCCGTCGTCAAAGCCGGGGGAAAGCCAGTCGCCGGGGTCCCTCCGCGCATCGTAGTCAATATTGAATTCGGGCAGCCGGTAGTTCGGCTTCCTGCCGCCGCGACCGTTCCCGTAGGAGGGGTGGCGGCTGACCTTCCAGCTGCCGTCGGAGAGGATCTCCCCCGCCTCGAACAGAAAGCCCGCCCTGCCGCTGTCCCGGCTGGAAAAGCTTTTCTTTTTGCCCCAGTACCAGACCAGCGCGCAGACGACGTTTTTCCCGGGCTTCAGAAACGCGCCGATGGGGACGGAATCGTAATAGCCGCCCTCCGGCGTGGGGCCCCGCTTGGCGCTGCCCTCAAACACGACGGGAACGCCGTTGATAAACAGCCAGTACCTGGAATCGGCGGCGATCAGGGCCGTCAGCGACGCGGGGACCGCCGCAAGGTCCGCCGTCTTGCGAAAACGCATCCACACGTTCTGCTCAGCGCCGTCAGAGCCGTCCCAGATCCATTCCGCCCGCCAGTCGGTCTTCGGCTGTGTACAGATGCGCGCATACGGCGCGAGGGTCTCCGGGACCGTATATTCATTTTTGAACGTGGGCCGGTGTTTGATGTTGACGCACCCCCTTTCTCCGTCGCCGCGCTTCCCGCGCGGCCCCGCGGTCGTTCAGCCTCCCGAACGCCGCGGCGAGTCAATAATAAGGGACCCCTGAACTGTTCGATCGGGGATCCCTGCGCGCCGGAGGCGATTGTTATTCATATGTCACCCTGATGGCGTCGTGGCGGCACTTGGCCGCGCATACGCCGCATTGGCAGCATTCCTCCGCGTCGATCTCGTAGGGTTTGCGGATCTCGCCGTGGACCGCCCGGGCGGGGCAGACGTGGGCGCAGAGGGAGCAGCCGACGCATTTGTCCGCGTCGATGACCACGTTTTTGATGCGCCGCTGACCCGGCAGGGGAGAGACGGCGGCGGCGGGGCACACGTCCTCGCACTGGCCGCAGCCTACGCATTTGTCTTCGTCGATATGATAGATCGCGCCGAAGGCCTCTGTGGGGGCGGGCACGTCGAACAGGCAGACCCACGCGCAGGCGCCACAGCCCACGCACCGTGTTTCGTCGATTCTGTAAGCCATACCGTCAACCTCCCGAAGCGGGCGACAGCAGCCAGATCTCGTCGCCGTCCTTCAGACGCGCGGACTTTTTGCGGCAGCTTTCGCCGTTGAGATATACCGACGCGTCCTTGAACGCCAGCCCGGACGCGGTCTTTTCCGTTTGCAGCTCTTTTTTCAGGGCGGGGAAGATATCGCCCATCCGGTTCGCCTCAAGGCGGAGCTCCGCCCGGCCGGTATCCATCCGGAACACCCCGAACAGCTTTACGTTGATCGTTGCCATTATCTGTACGCCTCCTTCACCGCCGCGTCGTAAACGCTGCGGTCCAGTTGAATGCCCAGCGTTTTCAGCCGGTGCCAGGTGGGAATGCCGTCCTTCCAGCCTCTGGCCCGGTAATAGACCTTTTTCATCTTGTCCAGCGGCACCTTCGAGCGGGGGTCCTTCGGGTCCTCCAGCTCATCGGTCAGCCGTCCTGGCAGCTGGTCCGCGTCCGCCTTCTGCCCGAGAATGACGTTGGCGATACGCTCCGTATTGTAGCCGTAAGCACCCCAGGTGAGCATCTTCGCCATGGTGGAGGGGATGCCCGTGGCGTATTTGATGGCGTAGGATTCCGGCAGCAGCGGAATGTTGATGGCGGGGGCCTTCGTGAAGTGGCTCAGCAGGTTGATCACCGGGCCCACGTAGGGGAAGGCCGCGAGGATGATCTTGGTCAGCGGCCAGTTGGGCTTGTCGATCAAAAAGCCCGGCAGCACGGCGTAGCTGGTGAACAGGCATTCGCCCCCGGCGGAGACCGCCTCCATCAGGTTCTGGAACATGATGGCCAGCGCCGCTTTGCCGTGGGGGGTCATGGAATTCACGTCAAGCCCCAGACCTTCCACCACGACGAGATAACCGGCGTTCAGGTGGCAGCCGCCCCGGTTGGAGGTGGCGTAGCCCAGGCCGTGGCCTACCGCGTGGCGGGGTTCATAGGCGGCCATCTCCATGCCCTTGGCGTTGATGGCGTATTCCTTGCCGCCGAAGCGCTCGCTCATCTTCCGTGAGCCGTCGGCCAGAATGTCGCCGTCGCCTTCCCGCAGCGCGATTTTATGGAACATTTCCTCAATGTTGTCCGTCTTGCCGAATTCCAGGCCGAAATCCCGCACGCCCTTTTCCTTCAGCTCCATGGCGAAGGCCACCGTGCCCGCCGCTGAGATGGAATCCATGCCCAGCTCGTCCAAAACGTAATTCCAGCGGATGATCTTTTCAATGTCGTCGTTGAGGATATTCGCGCCCAGCAGCCCGAGGATCTCCAGCTCCGGCCCCTTGACGATCTTGTCGTCCACGCGGACCATCCGCGCGCAGCGGATGGCGCAGGTGGTGCAGGCGGCGTTGGTCACCATATGGTGTTCCGCCAGCTCCTCGCCGGAGATCTTTTCAAAGCCGTCAAAGCGGCCGGCGCTGAAATTCTTGGTGGCAAGAATTTTGTGGGCCTGCATGGGGGCGATCAGCCCCGCGGTGCCCAGCTTCGGCAGCTGTCGGCCCGTCAGCGGGTGCGTCTGTAAGATATGGACCCATTTCTTGTTGGTCTTTTTCAGCTTTTCCCGGTCGCGGACCGTCGGCAGCGACGTGCCGAAGGCGGTGACCGCTTTAAGGTTCTTGTCGCCGAACACCGCGCCCACGCCGCCTCTGCCCGCGGTGCGCTCGTTGGAGAACACGCAGGCGTACAGCACCTTGTTTTCACCGGCGGGGCCGATCACCAGCTTGCCGGTACGTTTGGGCAGGCGCTCCTGCGTTTCGGTGGTGGTCATCCCCCACAGGCCGGAGGCGTCCACGAACACCACGTCGTCGTGCAGGATGTTCACGGTCACGGGCTTTTCGCTTCTGCCGGTAAAAATCACCGCGTCATAGCCCGCCCGCTTGAGCCACAGGCCGAAGTCGCCGCCGCAGTTGGAGGAGGTGATAATGCCGGTCAGGGGCGAAATGGTGGAGATATTGAAGCGGGAGGAGTTGGGGCAGCCGCAGCCGGTCAGCGGGCCGGTGGTGACGACGATCCAGTTGTCCTCGTCAAAGGCCTTCATCCCGGGGCGGATATGGTGCAGCAGGATGTCGCCCGCCATGATCTTTCCGCCGAGGGTGCGCTTCCTGTCCTTGTCCGTCCACGGGAAGAGGGAGTGGGTCCGGTTCGTCAGGTCCACAAACAGCACCCTTCCCATGTAGCCGTCTAATTGTTTCATCGGAAAGACCTCCTTATCGGTCGTGTTCTTTGATGGTAAGCCGGCGGATCTCACCGCCGTCAAAAACGTGCAGAATGCCCGCGCTCCCTTCCGGGGAGCCGATCATGTGACAGATGCCCAGATGGGCCTCCAGCGCGCCGATGACGCCGACGGTGCTGCTGACGGAGCGCGTTTTTTGGTTTTCCACGGCAAGCATGCCCGCCGCCGTCAGGTCCGGCGTTTGGCCCGGCAGGTACAGATATGCCGTGCCGAAAAAGCCGTTGACGCCGCCGTTGACCAGCGGCAGGTTCTTCTCGCTGCAAAACGCCTGCAAAACCAGCCTGGCGGCGTTGTTGTCCAGCGCGGCGAAAACGATATCCGCCTCCGATGCGAAGGACAGGTCCTCCGGCGTTTCGATCCGTCGGTTGAAGGCCGCTATCTCCGCCTCCGGGGCGGTGGCGTTCAGCCGTTCTTTGGCGAGAAATACCTTCTCTTTCCCGATATCCGCCGCCGTGTATAAGAACTGGCGGTTGAGGTTCGTCTCGCTCACCCTGTCGAAATCGCAGAGCAGCAGCCGGCCGATCCCCGCGCAGGCAAGGTGCGTCGCCACGTGGCAGCCAAGCCCCCCGCAGCCGATCACCGCCGCGGTTTTGTCTTTCAGGTCAAATCCCTGCAGTTCGGTTCTGTCCATCGTGCGTTATCCTTTGCCGCAGCTGAGTGTGACGCCGCTCATGGTCTCCACCGCGTGGTCCAGCACGGGCAGCACCACTTCAATGGATTCCCGCACCGCTTTCGGGCTGCCGGGCAGGTTGATGATCAGCGTCTTTCCCCGGATGCCGCTCACCGCCCTTGACAGCATGGCCATAGGGGTGATCTCCATGCTTTTTGCGCGGATGGCCTCGGCGACGCCGGGCGCCTCCCGGTCGATCACGTCCTTCGTCGCCTCCGGCGTCACGTCCCGGGGCGAAAACCCGGTGCCGCCGGTGGTGAACACCACGTCGCTGTGAAGCGCGTCGCACATTTCGATCAGGGCGGCCGCGATCTGTTCCCGTTCGTCGGGCACGCAGCAGTACCGGACTGTCTCCGCCGCGTCTTTCAGCAGCTCTGAAATCAGCGGGCCGCTTTTGTCTTCCGTTTCCCCGCGGGAGCATCTGTCGCTGGCCGTCAGCACGGAGATCCGCATCGTATTCCCTCCCTGATCCATATAACTTCCAATAACAAATAATATTTTATTATTATTACAATAGTTTTATCAATTTTACCATAAATTTATAATTATTGCAATAACAACTTTGTTACTTTACAATAAGCCGAGAATATGTTATGATGACGAAGGTTTTGTAATTCATTTCCGATCCGGTTCCCCTAAACGGATGCATGGGGGGCCGGGCGTGACCGCAATATCACCGGCATTCGCCGACGGTCAAAGGGGAAAGCGGGAAACGGCTTTGCCTTCCGTGTTTGAAAAGGAGTATGAATTATGAAAAAACTGTTGGCATTACTTATGACGCTTGCTATTGTCCTCAGCTTCGCGGCCTGCGCTGGCGGCGGAAAGACTGACGACGCCACCGGCACCGACGTTGTCACCGGCTCCGACGCCGTGACCCCTGCCGACGCCGTGACCGTCCCCGCTCCCGAAAACCCGGTGATCCGGCTTTCCACCACCACCTCCGTCAACGATTCCGGCCTGTTGCCCTATCTGCTTCCCGTATTTGAGAAGGAGACCGGCTACACCGTCGAGGTGCAGTCCGCTGGCACCGGCGCCGCCATCCAGAAGGCGGAGGACGGCAACGCCGACCTGATCCTCGTTCACGCCAAGGCGTCTGAGGAAACCTTCATTGAAGAAGGCTACGGCGTGGAGCGGATCCCCTTTATGTATAACTACTTCGTGGTCGTCGGCCCGAAGGACGATCCCGCCGCCATCAAGGACAGCGCGAACGCCGCCGAGGCCTTCGGCAAGATCCGCGACGCGCAGGCGAAGTTCGTTTCCCGCGGCGATGAAAGCGGCACCCACAAGGCCGAGCTGAAGATCTGGGGCGACAACGCGCCGGACGCCGCTGCTGACAGCTGGTATATCAGCGCGGGCCAGGGCATGGGCGCTTGCCTGACCATGGCCGCCGAGCAGCAGGCCTACTGCCTGACGGATAAGGCCACCTTTCTGTCGATGCAGGCGGACCTTGACCTTGATATCCTTCTTGAACAGGGCGACGACATGAAGAATACCTATTCGCTGATCGCCGTGAACCCTGAAAAGATCGACGGCCTGAACGTCGAGGGCGCCAACGCGCTGATCGAATGGATGCTGGGCGATGAAGCCAGCGCCATGATCGCGGAGTACGGCCAGGCAGAATACGGCGCTTCCCTGTTCTACCTGCTGGAGAAATAACCCCTCGTGGACAGTCTGAAACAGGCCTTTGACCTGCTGTTTTCCCTTGATAAGGAGCTTCTTCAGATCATCGGTGTGACGATGCGCATGTCCTTTTTCAGCACCCTGATCTCGTGCCTCGTCGGGCTGCCGCTGGGGGCCCTGCTGGGCATGAGGAGCTTTCGGGGAAAAGCCTTTCTGAAAAAACTGATCCATACGCTTATGGGCTTGCCGCCGGTGGCGGCAGGCCTGTTTGTCTATATGCTCTTCACGCACTACGGTCCCTTCGGCAGCCTGAACCTGCTGTTTACCGTGCGGGCCATGGTCATCGCCCAGTGCCTGCTGATCGTTCCCATCGTGACGGGGCTGACCTCCTCCTTCGTGGAAAGCTTCTCCCGGCCCATCATTGAAACCGCCCGCGGGCTGGGGCTTTCCGCCCCGCGCACCGTGCTGCTCTGCCTGTCGGAGGGGCGCGCGTCGCTGATCTCGGTGGCGCTGACCGCCTTCGGCCGTTCCATCGCCGAGGTGGGCGCGGTGAGCATCGTGGGCGGCAATATCCAGTGGAAAACCCGCGTCATGACCACCGCCATCATGCTGGAGACCAACAAGGGCCGCTTTTCCTTCGCCCTGGCGCTGGGCGTGATCCTGCTGCTCATCGCCTTTATCGTGAACGTGGCCGCGTCATGGGTCGTAAAGGAGCCGAAACATGGTTGAGATCCGTCAGCTTGTCAAAAAATACCGGGAACGCACGGTGCTGGACCTGCCGGAGCTGACCTTTGAAGACGGCGAGATCGCCGCGCTGGCCGGGGCCAACGGCAGCGGCAAAACGACGCTGCTGCGCATCCTCGCCGGGGTGCTCTCCGCCGACGGCGGTGAGATCCGCGCGCCGTCGCAGATCCTCTACTGCCCGCAGAACGCCTACGCCTTCCGGGGCGACCTGGTGGAGAATATCCTGCTGGGCGTCAAAGAACCGCCCGCCCGGGCGCTGCGGCTGCTGGAGCAGATGGAGCTTGCGGCGCTGGCAAAGAAAAAGGCTTCCTCCCTCTCCGGGGGAGAGCTGCAGCGGCTGGCCCTCTGCCGGGCGCTGATCCGCCCCTGCCGCCTGCTGCTGCTGGATGAGCCCACCAGCGCCTGCGACGCCCGGGGAACGGCGCTGGCCGCGCAGGCGATCAAAGAGTATCAGAAGGAACAGGGCTGCACGGTGATCTTCAGCACCCACGCCCCCGCCTTCGCCCTGACCGCTTCGCGGCTGCTGGTGCTGGAAGACGGCCGGCTGGCGGACGACGGGCCGCCTGAAACCGTGCTGAACGAACCGAAGACAGACTGGGCAAGGAGCTTTTCCCTTCTCGGTTGAAATAAGAAAGTCAATTCTGCAAAAAAAAGGGGGGCAGACGAATGCTTGACGTCATCACCCGCGCCGAG
>CAMVNL010000037.1 GCA_947168785.1 uncultured Clostridia bacterium
ATGTTCAGCGGCAGGACGGGGTCGTGGACGCTCATGCGCAGCAGCAGCCAGCCGTCGCCGTGGTCTTTGTCGAAGGAGACACGGAAGCCCTCCCGGTTGTCGTTGGCGGGGGTGAGGTAGTCAAATTGTTTGCAGTAAGCTTCCAGATCGGCGATGATCTTCTCCCCGTAGGGGCGGAAGTCGGCAAGGGCGATGGTGTAGCGCTTTTCCTTTTCTTCTGCGGGGCGCTGCAGCGTTTCCAGCAGCGAAGTCAGGGTCTTGCCCTCTCTTCTGAGCTTTGCCGCCAGAATGACGATTTTCGTCATCAGGTACGCGCCGTCGTCAAGGAAGTAGTTTTCCCGCAGGGCGGCGTGGCCGGAGGTTTCGATGGCAAGGGGGCAGTCGACGCCCTGTTCGTTCAGCTCGATCGCCTTGTTGATGACGTTTTTATAGCCCCGTTTATAGCGGTAGTGAACGCCGCCCAGGTGCGTTTCGATAAACGCCTTCAGCCCGTCGGAGGTGACGGAGTCGGTGACGATGGTTCCGCCGGGATGCCCCTCCAGCGCGATGATGGAGGCCAGGGCGATGAGGGCGTTGCGGTTGATCTCTTCCCCGTCCGCGCCCACGCAGGCCGCCCGGTCCACGTCCGTATCGAAGATGACGCCCAGGTCCGCCCGGTTCTCCTTCACCGCGTTGCAGATAAAGGACATGGCGGTGGGGTTTTCCGGGTTGGGGATATGGTTGGGGAACATGCCGTCCGGCTCCAGGAATTGTGATCCGGTGGTGTCGGCCCCAAGGGACGCCAGCACCCGCTCATAGAAGCCGCCCGCGCCGTTGCCCGCATCCACCACGATATGAAAGCCCGCCAACGGATGCTCCCGGTCCTCCGCCTCTACCGCGGAGACGATCATCTCCCGCAGAAGATGGGCGTAGCGCTCCATGAAATTGCTCTTTTGCGGAGCGGGGAAGGCGATGCAGGGCACGTTTTCCGCCTGTTCGGCGTATGTCAACACGGTGCGGATCTCCTCCCCTTCAAAGCCGCCCTGACGGGTGAAGAATTTCAGCCCGTTTTTGTCGTAGGGGTGGTGGCTGGCGGTGATCTGCACGGCGGCGGTCACGTCCAGCTCCACCGTGGTCATGAACATGGCGGGGGTAGAGGAAAGCCCGCAGTCGTAAACGTTTACGCCGCAGGCCTGTAAAACGCCGCAGACCGCCCGTTTGATGCGGTCCGCGGAGATTCTGGAATCATGTCCGACGCATACCGTCATGGAAGCCGGTTCCAGCCCGGTTTTTTCAGACAGGTATTGCAGAAAGCCATAGGTGATCTTGCGCACGGCCTCGTCGTTCAGCGCGGGGTCCTTGCCCACCGCCGTTCCGCGGATATCCGTGCCGCTTTTTAAAGAAAGTAGGGACATATTGCTGCCTCCTGTTGACTAGTTGATAAAATCGCTGTCTTTTCTCTTGTTCGCCGTGAGCAGGACGACAGCCCCGGCGGCGATGATCACCAGGAAGAGCAGCAGCACGAAGATGATGGTGCGGCTGCCGCCGATTTTTTCCGTTTCGCCGGTAAAGCCGGTCTGAGTGTTGGGGGCCAGCGCGCCCGCGTCGGCGATGTTCACCGTGGCGTCGGAGGGGGCGACGACGGTGACGCCGTTATTCTGCGCCGCCGCGTTGGCGGGCGTTTCAGGCAGGCCCGGGAAGGAGGGCTGCTCCGTAGAGGCGGGTTTCGTGGTGGTCTTGGAGGCATCGCTCTTCTGGCCGCTGTCGGAAGTGCCGCCGATGCCGCCCAGCAGGCCCATGATATTGGAGAGAAGATCGCCGGAGATCAGGTCGCCGGGAATCAGATCCATCAGGCCGGAGAGGAAGGAACCGCCCGACTTGGCGCTGCCGGAATTGTTATTGCTGTTATTATTATTATTGTTGTTGTTGGTCTGGGGCTGGCTGCCGTTATTGGTTCCGTTCTGCATGGCGGCCCGGATCTGCGCCATTTCCGCATAGGGATTAACGCCGTTCAGCTCCGCAGCGGACCTGCCGTAGGTGGAATAGGCCTCCACGTAGGTAAGGGGGATGAGGTCCGCCATGGCGATGGCGCCCAGCTCCGTCAGGTGCGCGCCGTCAATGGTAAAGGAGGGGCAAAGGGCGTTGGGGTCGGCGGGGTTGGCCAGGGTGTGAACGTCGATGAACCCGTCGCCGTAGGTGTTGCTGCGGATCCAGTTATCCAGCGTGTCGCACTTGTTCTGGGCCTCCTGCGACCAGGTCAGGTCGTTGGTCTGCCCCAGGAAGGCTCTGGCGTAGCCCTTCCAGGGGGATTTGGTGAAGAAGTAAACCTTGACGCCTCTTTCGTGCGCCATGGTGACGAGGCTCTTGTAGCCGTTGATGATATCGTCCGTGGAGCACTTCAGCACGTCGTCGGACATGGATTTGGAATACTGGTGCAGGATATCGTTGAGGCCGATCTTAACGAAGACGTATTTCACGCCGGTCACGTCCAGCGCGTCGCGGTAAAAGCGCTCGATCAGCGAGGGGCCGTAGAGGTTGCCGATGAGGCCCGTACCCTTGCTGAGCAGCTTGTTGCCGATGATGGCTTCGTTCACAATGCCGATGTTGGTGTAACCCGCGTCTGACAGCCGCTCGGCATAGTGGAGATAGGTGTTGTTGACCAGCGTGGAATCGCCGATGAAGACGGCGGAGCAGGCGTAATAGTCCTCCGTATAGGCGTCGATGTTGGCCAGGAACGGAATGGTGTGGTAGGTGACCGTGCCGGAGCTGATGTTGATCTCCGAGGGGGAGTTCAGGGCTTCGCTGGAAACCTGAGACCCGAGGGGCGTGGACAGGGTCTTTTTGCTGAGGAAGGTGTGGCCGTTGGAGAGACCTTCGGAGGAGATATAGGTGAGATTGCGGAAATACATGCTGACGCTGACGGTATCCAGCGCCCGGACGGAGAAGCTCACGTCGTCGGACCAGATCGTCTGCCCGGCGGGAATGGTGACGGAGGCGCTGCCGCCGAAGGTGATGGGCACGGCGGAGCCGGTCTTGATTTTGGCGCTGCCGTTATCAACGGTTTTGGCAACGGACAGCTCGTCGATGGTCAGCGGGGATTTACCGTATTCGTTGGAAAACTTGAACCGCAGAGAGCTGCCGTTGGCGGTGACGGGCACCTCCACACGGATCGTGCTGTGGGAGGGGATATAGTCCCGCAGGCTCAGCCCCGGAATAGAGACCGAACCGTTGACGATGCTGGTGCCCCATACGGAAAACCAATGGCCCGCGGCGTCGGCCTCCGGCACGAAAAACAGCGGAACGGCGGTAAACACGATGGCCAGGGTGAGAATAACGGAAAGAACGCGCTTTTTCATGATGCGTTTTGTACGGCGGCGGAGCGGATCGCGCCGACGTGCTCCTTTCTCTGAAATTGGTATCTCCTCAGATTATAAAAAAAGACAACTATTTATAAAGATACATCATAAATTATAAAGGATGCGGGGGATAATTTCAATAGGAAAATTCAGTTTTTTCGGCAGTGGTCAATTTAAATAAAAAACTGTCGTTTTTTTATGAAAAACCTATCTCCATTTTGTATAAACGGGAAGAGAAGACAACAGACCGTATATGTTAATCATTTAACAACTTTTCGTTGTTGATAACTTTTCGACGGTAAACACCCGTCAAAACCCCAAAAATCAGCGGGGTTATTAACATTATCAACAAACTTATCAACAAAAATGCGGGTTTTAAAAAATACAAATTGTATAAATAGGCTGTCGGTCAAAGTGGCGACGGTTTTGCCGCCGCGCCGCTTGTGCCGTGCCGCGCCGCGTCGTTCCGAGCGGAGCGATAATGCGACGACCCGCTCTGTCGGCGGCGGTTTTCCGGGGCTCAGAAGGCCTCTTTTGCCGGAAGGGGCCGTCGGCCGCAGCAGTTCTGCCGCCCCTTGGCTGACAACAAAAAAATGCCTGCGGGAGAATAATCGTCATTTTTTTGTCAATCCTAACCGTAGAAATCGGAATCGGCAAGGTGAGGAGTGAGGGATCGTGATCAAAGGCGTGAACAAGCAGGTGGTAGACGTGGTGGAGCCGGACAGCGCCTATTTTGAACGGGTGCTGTTTTTTGTGAAGCCGGAGTTCAGCGGCCTGGGGGAGGGGGCGCTGCGGCACAAGGCCACCCTTTTGCTGCGGGAAACGGCAGACGGCAGGGTCGTTGGGAGGAGGCTCCCCTTCCGCCGGAAGCTGCTGGGCGCGCTGCGCATCGGCGCCGCCGCCCTTCTCGGCGGCGTTCTGACGGCGGCGGTTCTGCTGGCGGTGCTGCGGTGAACCTGATATAATAGATAAGGATCCTTGCGCCGTTTTTGCGTAAGGATCCTGTTCATTTTGAAAAAGGGGGATTTGTCGATGTCATCTGGTAGCACGGCGCATTGCGCCGTCTGAGGTGTTTCCTTCAGCGCCACGCCCATTTTTTTGTCGAAACATCGGTTTTTCTCATAACCAGAACGTTGTTACTGTGTCCGGACGCCAGACGGCGCAATGCGCCGTGCTACCATGAAACAGCTCGCCAACCCGCCAATTTTCAGACGCAGCGGCAGGATGATTTCCGCCGGAAAACGATCATTTCCCCACGCAGAACCTGCGGAAGACCTCGTTGACGGTCTCTTCGGTGGCTTTTTGCCCCGTGAGGGCGTAGAGCTCGTTGAGGGCGCAGTCGATGCTGACGTTCACCGCGTCAACGGTCATGCCGCTTTCCAGCGCCGCCTTTGCTTCGTCGAGGCAGGCGGCGGCGTTCTTCGCGCAGTTCAGCTGCCGCTCCCCTGCCAGCATCTCCTGGGAAAAGTCCAGCCCCTCGGTGCCCAGCGTCGCCTCCAGCGCGGCGCGGAGGGCGTCGGCGCAGGACGGGTCCTTCGCTGAGATCACCACGGTGTGAGGGATTGCCGCCTCGATCTCCGACACGGTGAAGGCGGCGGGCAGGTCGCTCTTATTGACCACCGCCACGCAGCGCTTGTCTTTACATAATTCTAATAAAGAACGATCCTCGTCGGTCAGGGGACGGGAGGAATCGAACACCGCCAGCACCAGGTCCGCGTTTTCGATGCGTTCCTTGGCGATGGAAACGCCGATGCGCTCCACCTCGTCCTCGGTCTCGTGCAGGCCGGCGGTATCGGCCAGCCGCAGAAGGATATCCCCCACCCTCACGGTTTCCTCCACCACGTCCCGGGTGGTGCCCGCCACCGACGTGACGATGGACCGGCTGTAGCCGGAGAGCAGGTTCATCAGCGTGGATTTGCCCACGTTGGGCTTGCCGCAGATGACGGTATTGACCCCCTGGGTGACGGCTTTGCCGTTGTCGTAGCGGTTGATGAGGGCGTCCAGCTCCCCTTTTGCGGCGACGACGGTCTGCAGCAGCGCGCCGTTTTCCACCTCCGGGATGTCCTCATCCGGGTAGTCCGCCCAGGCGGCCAGGCCCGCCGCCGCGGTGACGAGGGAGGACGCCACGGCGCCGATCTTTTTACTGACGCTTCCCTGTAGGGTGCTGCGGGCGGCGTTCAGCGCCGCGCTGCCCTGGGCCGCGATGACGTTCATGACGCTTTCCGCCTGGGCCAGGTCCATTTTGCCGTTGAGAAAGGCCCGCCGGGTGAACTCCCCCGCCCCGGCCGGGACGGCCCCCAGCGAAAGGACCGTGCGCAGCACCTTCTGCATGATATAGAGCCCGCCATGGCAGCAGAGCTCCGCCACGTTTTCGCCGGTGTAGCTTTTGGGGGCGCGGTAGACCAGCAGTACCGCCTCGTCGATGGGGCCTTCGCTGTCAAAGACCTCTCCGTAGGCGGCGGTGTACCCCTTCATTTCCTCCGCCGGTTTGCCGGAATGGGAGCGGAAGCACTCCCCCGCTATTTTGACGGCGTCTTCGCCGGACAGGCGCACGATGCCGATGCCTCCGGCGGCGTTGGGGGTGGAGATGGCGGCGATGGTGGACATAATGGTTCCTCCGATGCTGGGATTTTTACCCTACGCCCGGCTGCGGGCGGAGGTGCCTGTTTTTCTTATTTCTTCTCAAGAATGATCTTTATATGGGTGTGGTCTTTCAGTTCTATGCCGAAGTCCTTGCGGATCTGCCACGCCGTATAGGGCAAGGTGAAATGCTCGAAGAAGGTGACGCGGTAGTCCTGCGGGACCCTTGCGGTCAGTTCCTCCACCGAGAGCGGAAAATAATTTTCCCGCACTTCCCTTTCCCAGTTTTGCGTATATTTATATTTCAGCAGAAAATGGACCAGCTGCTTTTGCGTTTCGATTTTTCCGTTGACGGCCTCAAAATCAGCCAGTTTTTGCGCGTATTCCCTGTGCCGCCGCACGGCCGCCAGGGCGGCTTCATCCGCCTGTCGGTCGTTGGCGTCGGAAAACATCATATCCCGGATGGCAATGTAGCGGAAGCCGCTTTTCAGCACCCGGTCCCAGAAGAGCGACACGTCTTCATTCGAGCCATAGGCGTAGACCTCGTGTACCGTGCTGGAAATATTGATCATGCTTTGATCGAAGGGCAGCCGGATCTCGTTCCAGTCGGAATAAAAGGTCGCGTTCGGCACGTTTTTCCGGGCCGTTTCAATCATCTCTTTGCTGATATCGTAGCCCACGTATGCATAGTCGGAACACATGGCTTGCAGCGCCTTGATCAGCTCGCCGTTGGCGCAGCCGAAATCGAGGACGTAACGGAAGGGATCGAACACCTTGTCGATAAAAAACATTTTATCGAGAATGGAGCGCTGCATTCTCGTCAGGTAGATATCCAGATCCGCAATCTTATGTTCGTCGATCTTCATGGTCCTGTCCTTCCGTTTTGTTTTGATACATTATATATGATTGCGGGAAAAAAGTAAAGAGCGGAACGCCGCCCGCTTGACAGAACCCTTTTTTCAGATATAATAGGATTATATTTCTGAAAGAACAAGGCAACGGATATGGACTATTTTTGCGGACATTACGACGTGGCGGTGATCGGGGCCGGGCACGCGGGGATCGAGGCGGCGCTGGCCGCTTCCCGCCTTGGCTGCCGCACGGTGTGCTTCACCATCAATCTGGACTGGATCGGCAACATGCCCTGCAACCCCTCTATCGGCGGCACGTCAAAGGGCCATCTGGTGCGGGAGATCGACGCGCTGGGCGGCGAAATGGGCAAGGCGGCGGACGCCAACGCCCTGCAGTGCCGGATGCTGAACCTGGGCAAGGGCCCGGCGGTCCACTCTCCCCGGGCGCAGATCGACCGCCGGGAATACAGCAAGTACATGAAGCACGTGATGGAACAGCAGGAGGGGCTGGACCTGCACCAGGGCGAGGTTGTCGGCCTGCGGAAAACGGGCGATGCGTGGGAGCTGAAGACGAAGCTGGACTGCGTGTTTACCGCCGCCTGCGTGGTGCTTGCCACCGGCACCTTCCTTGACGGAAAGATTTATGTGGGCGACAAGTGTTTTTCCGGCGGGCCGGACGGCATGTTCCCTTCCGTTGGCCTTTCCGACGCGCTGAAGGAGACCGGCGTGCCCCTGCGCCGCTTCAAGACCGGCACCCCCAGCCGGGTCAACCGCCGCAGCGTGGATTTCAGCGAGCTGGAGCCCCAGTATGGCGACGAGCGGGTGGTGCCTTTTTCTTTCTCCACCGAGACCCCGCCGGAAAACCGGCTGGAATGCTACGTCACCTATACGAACGACGAGACAAAACGGATTATTATGGATAATCTGGAAAGGTCTCCCCTCTTTGGCGGCAAGATCGAGGGCGTGGGCCCCCGGTACTGCCCCAGCATTGAGGACAAGATGGTGCGGTTTGCCGACAAGGAGCGCCATCAGATCTTCATTGAGCCCTGCGGGTTGGAGACGGAAGAGCTCTATTTGCAGGGGCTGTCCTCTTCCCTGCCCGTGGACGTGCAGGAGGGGTTCATTCACACCATCAAGGGGTTGGAGCACGCCCATGTGATGCGCAATGCCTACGCCATTGAATACGACTGCGTGGACCCGCTGGTGCTGAAGCCTACCCTTGAGTTCAACGAAATGGAGGGACTTTTCGGCGCGGGGCAGTTCAACGGCTCCAGCGGCTACGAGGAGGCGGCGGCCCAGGGGCTGATCGCCGGGATCAATGCCGCGTTGAAGGCGCAGGGCAAGCCGCCCTTTGTGCTCTCCCGGTCCAGCTCTTACATTGGCACACTGATCGACGACCTGGTGACAAAGGGCTGCAACGAGCCCTATCGCATGATGACCTCCCGCTCTGAATATCGGCTGGTGCTGCGCCAGGACAACGCAGATATCCGTCTGATGCGCTATGGCTATGAACTGGGCCTTGTCGGCGAGGAAACCTATCAAAAACTGCAGCGTAAGCTGGAACTGATCGAACAGGAAAAGCAGCGGGTGGAATCGACCTTTTTCGCGCCCAGTGAGGAGCTGAACCGGGCGATTGTTTCACGTGAAACATCTCCCCTGACCACCGGCTGCAAGCTGGCGGATCTGATCCGTCGTCCCCAGCTGGACTATAAAGTGCTGACGCCCTTCGACAAAAACCGACCCGACTACCCTGCCGACGTGTTTGAGCAGGTGGAGATCGACCTGAAATATGAGGGCTACATCAAACGGCAGCAGGCGCAGATCAACGAGATGAACCGGTTGGAGGAAAAGCTTCTGCCGGAAGACGTCGACTATCATGAGATCATCAACCTGCGGACGGAGGCGGTGGAAAAGCTGTCGAAGATCCGTCCCCGCAGCATCGGGCAGGCCTCCCGCATTTCCGGCGTCAGCCCGGCGGATATCTCCGTGTTGCTGATTTGGCTGGCCAAAAATCATTTAGGGTAAAAACGGTATGTTTATATCAAAGGAACTGCTGACCGCAGGATGTGAGAACATCGGTCTGACACTGGACGATGAAGCGATCGACCGGTTTGATTCCTACGCGCGCCTGCTGGTGGATTATAATGAAAAAGTAAACCTGACCGCCATCACCGCGCCGGATGAAATTGTCAACAAGCATTTTGTGGACAGCTTGTTTCTGGCAAAGTATGTGACGCTTCAGGATGGAACAAGGCTCTGTGACGTGGGAACCGGTGCGGGATTTCCCGGCGCCGCGCTGCTGACGGCGTTTCCAAAACTGCGGGTGACGCTGTTTGACTCCGTCAATAAAAAACTGGAATTCATCCGCGGGCTTGTGATGGAACTTGGGTTAGAGGCTGAGATCGTGACGGTTCGGGCGGAGGAAGCGGGAAAGAACCCCGCATACCGTGAAGTCTTTGACGTGGCGACGGCCCGGGCGGTGGCGCAGCTGAACGTGCTGTCGGAATTCTGCGTACCGCTGGTAAAGATAGGAGGAGTTTTCGCTCCGATGAAAGCGCCGCTCTCAGAAGAAGAACGGAAGCGAGGCGTTGGAGCGGCGGCCAATCTCGGCGCCAAGCTGGAACGGGACGAGTCATACTCGATTGCGGACGGATCGGAAAGGGAAGTGCTGATTTTCAGAAAAAAATCCGCCACGGCAGGGAAGTATCCCCGTCCCTTCGCCCAGATCTCCAAAAAACCACTGTAAAGCGGGAGAAAACAATTGAATCAGACAGCGCCAAGTGACAGATTTCGCGCCGTGTTTGTGGTATTCTGTGTTCAGAGGGCAAGAGACAAGCCCCGCACAGAATACCATTATTATTTGCGTTGAATCAAGCATTTGCGGAGATGAAGAATTATTACCAATCGGCAGGGGAGATCGTATTGCTGCCGAAGGATGCGATCCGGTCCAATCCGTTTCGGGAAAATGCCGCCTATGGACAATCGGAACTGGAAGAGTTGAGCGACTCGATTCAAATGAACGGTCTGCTTGAACCCCTGAACGTCAGATTTGAAACGGAGGAAACCTTTCGGATCGTCTCGGGAGAGCGGCGGTTCCGGGCAGCGGTCATGGCCGGCATGACGGAGATCCCCTGTATTATCGTCGGCGGAGAGACGGGGCAGATCGTTTCCCTCTATCCATTGATCGTTCATTTGCAGCAGAGAAAGCTGCATTATCTGGACGAGGCGGTCTGTATCCGCGATTTGCTGGACGGGGAGTGTTTCACCATCACGTCCCTGGCGCAGGCGCTGTCTAAATCGGCGGTCTATCTGGCGGAAAAGCTGAAGCTGCTGACGCTGTCCGATCACATCAGGTCAGAGGTCAGACGCAGCGGATTATCGGAAGACTATGCGCACGTGCTGCTGCAGGCGGAAGAATCTCAGCGGGAAAGCCTTTTGAAAAGGATCCTTGACGAGGAGTTGAGCGTCAGGGAGGCGGAACAGGCGCTGTATCGGCTGAACGGAAGACAGGGTGGCAGCAAGGTGATGATCTTCAAGGACCTGACGGTATTTATCAATACGGTGGAGCATGCGGTAGAAACCATGCGCAGCTCCGGCGTGCGCGCGGAAATGGAGCGGACTGATACAGAAGATTACATAGAATATAACGTCAGGATCAGCAAAACAGGATAACAGAGCGAAAGCTCTTTATCATATAGCCCATATCTTTCTCTTTCACACCCCACATCAAAAGCAGGCAGACGGTTCGGCAACGGATCGTCTGTCTGCTTTTTGCCAATTGTTTCACGTGAAACAATGTTATACTAACTCTTAATGAAAAGAGAAAGGGGAGCCGGGTATGGCAAAAACCGTAGCGATCCTCAACCAGAAGGGCGGCGTGGGGAAAACCACCACCGCGGTCAATCTGACGGCGTGCATCGGCGCGGAAGACAAAAAGGTTCTTTTGATAGATATTGACCCCCAGGGGAATTCCACCAGCGGCTTTGGCATAGATAAGAGAAAGACGGAGGTATCTTCTTATGAGGTGCTGACCGGCGTCAGAACGGCA
>CAMVNL010000038.1 GCA_947168785.1 uncultured Clostridia bacterium
AGAATGGAGAAATACCTATGAAAAACAGCTTCGGAAGCAGCCTCACGGTAACGCTCTTCGGCGAAAGCCACGGCCCCGCGGTGGGCGTGGTGCTGGACGGGCTCTGCCCCGGCCTGCCGGTGAGCAAAGAGCGCATCGACGCGCTGCTGGCCCGCCGCCGCCCCTCTCTGGCGACGGATACCGCCCGGGTGGAGCCGGATCACTGGCAGATATTGAGCGGCGTGTTTGAAGGCCGGACCACCGGCACGCCCCTGTGTATCGTGATCCCCAACGAGAACGTGCGCAGCGGCGACTACGACTACGGCAAGGCAAGGCCCTCCCATGCGGATTACGCGGCCTTCGCCAAGTACCACGGCTATGAGGATTACCGGGGCGGAGGCCACTTCTCCGGCCGGGTGACGGCGGCGCTGGTGGCGGCGGGGGGCGTCGTGATCCCCGCGCTGGAGGCGGTTGGCGTGAACGTGGGCACCCATATTTTACAGTGCGGCGGCGTGGACGACGACCCCTTCTCCGACGCGATAGAGCGGGAGATCGCGCTGCTGTCGGAAAAGACCATGCCCGTGCTCAACGACGCGGCGGCGCGGCTGATGCAGGAAAAGATCGCTGCGGCCAAGGCGGAGGGCGACAGCCTGGGCGGCGTGACCCAGACGGCGGTCACGGGCCTGCCCGCGGGGCTCGGCGAGCCCTGGTTCGACTCTGTGGAGGGCGTGCTCTCCCGGGCGCTGTTCGGCGTGGGCGGCGTCAAGGGCGTGGCCTTCGGCGTGGGCTTCGCGGGGGCGGCCCTGCGGGGCAGCGAATACAACGATCCCCTGCGGGTAGAGGGCGGCGCGGTGCGCTCCGTCACCAACCGCAACGGCGGCGTCAACGGCGGTCTCACCAACGGCATGCCCGTGGTGTTCCGGTGCGCGGTGAAGCCAACCCCCTCCATCGCCAAGCCCCAGCAGACCGTGGATTTCGTGACGCACGAAAACGCGGAGATCACCGTGGGCGGGCGGCACGACCCGGCCATCATCCGCCGCGTCTGCCCCGTCATCGACAGCGTCACGGCGCTGGCGGTCTATGACCTGCTGGCCGGGCGCTTCGGCACGGATTGCTTTGTGAAAGGGATTGCGACGTGAGAGGAAAGATTTGTCGGGCTGACGCCCGAAAAGTTAAAAGTTGAAAGTTAAAATGTGGGGCCTGCGGCCGGCATTATAATATATAATCAAGCCCGACAGGGCTTCCGAATTTCAACTTTTAACTTTCAACTTTCAACTTTTTTGTCGAGCCAACAGCGCAACAAACTGCCATTTATTTATTCCACAACAATCCAAACTGAACCAACAGGGGGCGAAACCATGAAATACGGCCTGATCGGCGAAAAGCTGGGGCATAGCTGGTCCTGTGAGATCCACCGTCTGATCCCGGCGGATTATGACTACGAACTGAAAGAGCTGAAACCGGAGGAGGTGGGGGCGTTTGTGTCCTCCCGGGATTTCCGGGCCTTCAACGTGACCATCCCCTACAAAAAAACGGTGATCCCGTTTCTGGATCACCTGTCGGAGGAGGCCGCGCTCACCGGCAGCGTCAACACGGTGGTCAACCGGGACGGCACGCTTTTCGGCTACAATACGGACGTGTTCGGGCTGACGGCCCAACTGCTGCGGGACGGCAACGCCATCCGGGGCAAACAGACCTTCGTGCTGGGCACGGGGGGCGTGTCAAAGTCCGCGGCGGAGGCGGCCCGGCGGGCGGGGGCGCGGGACGTGACCTTCGTCTCCCGCGGGGAAAAAGACGGCGCGGTGACCTATGAAGCGCTGCTCACCCGCGCTGCGGAGGTGGAATATATCGTCAACTGCACCCCGGTGGGCATGTTCCCCCGCAGCGGCGTCAGCCCCGTGAACGTCGCGGACTATCCCAACCTCTGCGGCGTGACGGACCTGATCTATAACCCCCTGCGCAGCGAGCTGGTGCGCCAGGCGCGGGCGCTGGGCCTTCCCGCCCAGAACGGCCTGTATATGCTCTGCGCCCAGGCGGTGAAGGCGGCGTCCCTGTTTTTCGATATGGAATTTTCGCCGGAGTTGGCAGGGACAATCTGCGACAGGCTGACCGAAGAGAAAGAAAATATCGTCCTCATCGGCATGCCCGCCAGCGGCAAAACCACCGTGGGCAGGCTCCTGGCGCGGCGGCTGAACCGGCCTTTTATCGACACGGACGAAGTGATCGTGGCAAAAGCGGGGAAGTCCATCCCGGATATCTTCGCGCAGGAGGGCGAGGTGGTCTTCCGGCAGATCGAAAGCGACGTGATCCGGGAGGTGGGCGCAAAGACCGGCGCGGTGATCGCCACCGGCGGCGGCGCGGTGCTGCGGCCCGAAAACGTGACCGCCCTGAAGCAGAACGGCAAAGTATTCTTCCTTGACCGCGCCCCGGAAAAGCTCTCCCCCGGCACAGGCCGGCCCCTCTTTTCCGACCCGCAGCAGGCCTTTCAATTATACGCCCAGCGCGAACCCCTCTACCGCGCCGCCGCGGACGTGACCGTAGACGGCAACGGCACCGTAGAAGAAACGGCGGGGAAAATCCACCCGTAGCACGCAGCCTCAGCTGCGTCTTTGGCGCGAATGTTACTTTACGTAGCACGACGCCTTTTCAGAGCGGAGAGCGGAGTTCGGAGAGCGGAGATATTCCGGGACGAACAATCCCGCAGCACGGCACCTTGCGCCGTTATAAAATGTAGCGCGGATCAGTGATCCGCCCCGCCGAAGGCGGTTTTTGACCTAAGTAACGCATTAAAACTAACGTGAATATATCATATCACCGTTCAAAATAATCGGAATCGCGTTGCGTCGCGGGTGTCCAGTGGACACCTCTGTGGCGCAGCCACAGAAGCGATGCCTGAGCCGACAGGCGAGATTGCGGCTCACGGAGCCGCGCTACATTATACGTCTGCGGCGTTTATCCAAAAGAACTCGACAAAGCCCTCTTTGAAGTTCCAGACAATTGTTGTGATTTCATCGGATAGATGGTATAATCGATCAGAAAACAAGTAAGATAACATGCAAGATAATACGCAAGATATCAAAGGGTGGAAACCCGGACAATACGCGGTCCACAGAGGCGGTGAAGTGAATATGTGCATGCAAGAGACAGAAAAAAACGTACAGATCGAAAGCGCGGACCCGTATATGGGATCACTGGGGGAGTGGATCGACCGGGCCTTTGACGGCTTTGCGCAGCCGTACCCGGCAGGACGGAGAGCAAACGGCTTACCGCCAGACGGCGGCGATCGTAAAAGAAAAAGCGCAGCCGGAGCGGCGGACCGTCCCGGCTGCAATGGGGAAGAGAAAAGGTGTGTGCGGAAGGATTTATTTTCCGAATACTTTCTTGATGAACTCCACCACTCTCAGGAAGAAAGCGGCGATGCTCTTCATGATGCGGCGGATCGGGGATTCGGACTGCGTCGGTTCCTCGGGCGTTTCCGTCTCCGCGGCGGGCTTGACCTTCAGCAGCGCAAACAGATCCGCGCTCTCCGGATACCAGAAAGTGTATTCCTCTCCGTCGACGGTCTCCGTGATCTTGCCGCTTACCACGTTGCGGCTGAAATCCGCGTACCATTCGCCGGAACGGATCATGCTCATCTCCTCTTCGGTGGGGGGCTGGCTCAGGTTCATGGCGGCCATCAGCGCGGCCGTGTCGGCAAAGTCGATATAATAACCGCCCTCTTCGGCGTCTTCTATGGCAGAAGCCACGCGGACCCAGGGCGAGGCCGCGACCGTCGCCGCGGTCGCCTGACGGATGCTGACGTCCAGCGCGTGAACAAGGATCATGTTAAGCTGGCCGATGGAATAGTCGACCAGGTAACGGCCGTACGGGAACGCCATCCCGTTGATCTGATAGCGGTAAAGATTGCCGCCGGGGTTGTAGTCAAAGGTATTCTGGTTGTAATACATATCGGCGATATCTTTGCATTGCACCGCCAGCTGCTGCAGGATATCAGAGGACGGCGCCTGACCGCCGTGCTGCGCGGAATACTGTGCGGCGTAATACGACGTAAATTCCGGCACGGCGCAGGCATACCACGCGGCCTCGTCGATGTAATAATCGCCGACCTGAATACCCGCCAGATTCTTATGGACGTTCACAAAGCTGACGCCCACTTCTCTGGCGCAGCAGATATAAGGCTGCTGTGTCCGGCTGTAGATGCCGTTGAGCTCGGCGTCAGCGTTTTCCACCTTGACCATTGCCGCGTCGAAATCCGCGTACCAATCGCCTGCGTTGAAGCGCGCCAGCACGGCGGCCTTTTCCTCCTCGGTCGCGTTCGCGTCGCACAGCGCGGTGAAATCAAACCAGACGTCGCCGTGCGCCAGCCCGGCGGGGGAGATGGGCACCCGCTCCCAGTTGTAATTGTCGTCCGCGAAGGCGACAGCGCCCAGCGACAGCGTCATCACCAGCGCCAAAAGAACGGAAAGGATTTTTTTGGTTTTCATGATCTTTTCTCCTTTTTTTCTGATATTTCTTGCATAGGATATTGCTTCCTACGGTTTCCATTATAGAAAACCGGAACGGAAAAGCAAGACCTTCGGCGCGAACGATGCGTTTTTCGGCGCGAAAAGCGTTTGCGCGGGAGTAAATTGAAATCAGTCGAGAGGTCACCGATTGTGTGAAATACTTCCCCATGGGGTAGCGCGGCTGCCCACAGCCGGTCTCACCTGCCGGTTCGGTCGGTGCTTCTGCTTCGCAGAGGTGCCCACTGGGCACCCGCACCCCGCCGTCAGGCGGTTTTTGACAAAAACAACATTATAGAAAACGTAAAACCAAAATAAACTAATGTTTGGAACCGGCTTCGCCGGGGCGGCTGTGGGCAGCCGCGCTACCACCGTGAGAAAGGTTTCCTCGTAAAATCGTCAATACATCAAGTGGGAAAGTTGAGAAACTAACGACTGGATTCGTCCAAGGAATTCCGGTATCGCAGGGAGAGGCGCAGGGTGAAGCGGCCGTTTTCGACCTCAAAATCCACGTTGTCCGATCCGTAGTTGGCGGCGGCTTTTTTGATGTTTTTCAGCCCGAAGCCGTGGCGGTTTTTATCCGCTTTGGTGGTCTGCATCTCGCCGTTTTTCAGGTTCAGCTCCCTGGCGACGGGGTTGGAGACGGTGACGAACACCTCGTCCCCCACGGCGCGGGAGGTCACGGTGATCTCTTTCTCGCCCTCTGTCTGCCGGCAGGCCTCTATGGCGTTGTCCAGCGCGTTGGGGAAGATGGTATAGATATCGTCCGGCGAGATCCCCTCCGCGGGGAAGCGGCTTTCGTTGGTGAAGACGATCCGGATCCCGTCCTTCCGGGCGGTCTGCTGCTCGCAGAACAGCACCGTATCCAGCCGGGTGTTGCCCGTATGGTAACGGGTCCCCTCCGTCTCCGCGAAGGCCCCCAGCTCGTTGGCGATCTCCCGGGCCGCCTCCGGGTTGTTGTCGTTCAGGTAGGCCACCATGGGGCGCAGCTTTTTCAGCAGGTCATGGCGGAACAGCCGCAGGTCCTCGTTGACGCTTTCCATCGTCTCGTAGTGAAGGATCTGCCGGTCCAGCTCCCGCCGGAAGGTCTCCTCCGCCTTTTTCGCCCGTACCGTCGTCGCCACGCCGTAGAGGACCGTCGCGGCGAACAGCGGCAGGTTCGTGAGCGCGAAGGCGAACTCCGGCAGCCGGTCGGGGGAGAGCATCGACCCGAACATCACCAGCGACGCCATGAAGGCGCTGAGGGACAGGGCGATGAGCACGAAAAGCACGGGATCCAGCCGCAGCAGCGGTTCAAACACGTTCTTCCGTTCCCGGCGGGCGTACAGCGCCAGAAGCAGCAGCAAAAACAGTACGTGCAGCAGCAGCTCCACCAAAAAAGCGGGCGGCGCGTCCAGATCGTCGATGGTATAGCGGAAGAAGAGCATCAGGATCATGTATTTCGGCACGTCGATCAGGCAGCTGCACCCAAGCGCCGCTGCCATGCCCTTTAAGATGGAGCGGGCGGGCGAAAGCAGGGCGGCGCAGACGAAGGGCGCCAGCAGGGAGAGCGTTTCCCACGCCAGCGGCAGCGCCGCGCCGCCGTTCAGACAGAAGGGGCGCGCAACGCCCACGGCCGCGCTCAGCAGCAGGGCGGCGATCCATCGCGGCGGATCCCTGCGCAGGGAGATGCGGAACACCGCCGGGACCGCCAACAGGCAGATCAGCGAAAAAAACAGGTGGTTCACCGCGGAAAGCGTACAGAATAAAGCGGTGTGGGACGTGATCGTCTCCGCAAGCTGGGTCATATAGTTTCCTCCTTCCAGAAGAACGCGCAAGCCACGCGGGTTTCTTGATTATGGATGGATGATGGGACTATGGGGGAGGAGCTTCAAATTGGAATTTGTCGCGCTGACGCGAACCCCGTAGCACGCAGCCTCAGCTGCGTTTATCTCACTGAAGTTACTATGATAAAGCGTTCGATGATAGTTGTTTGTGCCTGAAACGCAGCTGAGGCTGCGTGCTACGGGGTTACCTCGCCAAATCCCTATTGCCCGATTTCGTGGAAGATGAAATTGCGGTAGACCTTCGCGAAATCCTTCGCTTTCAGGGGCAGCACGTCGCCGCCCTCCATCATGACGCTTCTGGCGTCATAGGCCTTGACGTGCAGCATGTTGACGATATAGGACCGGTGGATGCGGAAAAAGGACGGACACGCCGACAGCAGGCGCTCCATCTCGGAAAAGGAGTGCCGGTAGGTCTCCTCCCCCGTGCGGAACCGGATGCGGGTCCGTTTGTCCGCCGCCTCCGCGTAGAGGATCTCCTGCGCGTAAACGGTCTCGACGGCGTTTCCCTTTTTCAGCTGCAGCCGGCCGCCGAAGGCCGCCTTGTAAAACCGGTCGAGCTTCTGGTACAGCAGCTCCGTGGAGACCGGCTTCGTCAGAAACGCCACCGCCCCGATCTCGGCGTTGATGATCTCGGCGGCCGCGCCCTCCATGCCCGTCAGGTAGCAGACCGTGACCGCGCCGCTGTATTTTTCCCGCAGGGCCTGCCCCACGGCCACGCCGTTCATCCCGTCCATGACGTAGTCCAGAAAATACAGATCGAAGCGGTCCCGCTTCAGCAGCTCTCTGCCGGAGGTGAACCGTTCGCAGGTAATCTCATAGTTCCGCTGAAGGGCGTACGCGTCGATCAGCGCGTTCAGGTTTTCGTTTTCTCTCGGGTCGTCGTCAAGCAGCGCGATTTTCATGTTATCACCTTTTTTCCCGTTTTCATTATACAAAGACGGCCCCCGGCTGTCAATCGTACCGGCGCGAACAGGGCGGAATCCGGCGCGAATCGGCTGTGCCGGCTGCTGTCGCGGTTTTTTCTTTACAACCATCAGCCGATGGGATACAATAAACAGGTGAGCGCGTTGGTTTTATGGGTAAGACGACGCGGCACGAAGAGAACGACACGACGTAAAGGAGGACGGTGATATGCTGTTTATCTGTTACCCCAAATGCACGACCTGTCAGAAGGCGAAACAATGGCTGGATGAGCACGGCGTGGCATATGATTTCCGGGATATCAAGGAAGACAACCCCACGGAAGACGAGCTGCGGGAGTGGCATGCTCGCAGCGGTCTGCCGCTGAAACGGTTTTTCAATACCAGCGGGCTGCAATATAAGGCGCTGCACCTGAAAGACCGCCTGCCGGACATGAGCGAGGACGAGCAGTTCGCCCTGCTGGCCTCTGACGGGATGCTGGTCAAGCGCCCGCTGCTGATTGCGGACAAAGGCGTCCTTGTGGGATTCAAGGAAGCGGAATACCGGCAGTTCACAGAAGAATGAATCAAGAGATCATCCGCCACTACGATCTGCTGATCGAGGAAAATAACGACCCCTTCCGGGACCCGCCGGCGCTGCGGCGATATATGAGCGGGTGGGACGGCGATGCGTTTTGGGACGCTTTGGCGTTGGGCCCGTCCAAATCCGTGCTGGAGATCGGCGTGGGCACCGGGCGGCTGGCGGCGCAGGTTGCCCCGCGCTGCGGGAGGTTGACGGGGATCGACCTTTCCCCGAAAACGATCGAACGGGCGCGGGAGAACCTGAAAGAATATCCGAATATCACCCTCGTCTGCGGCGATTTCACGGCATACGCCTTTCAGGAGACCTTCGACGCGGTGTATGCCTCCCTGACGATGATGCACTTTGCGGATAAGCGCGGCGTGATCGAAAAGGCGGCGGCGCTGCTGAACCCGGGCGGCCTTTTGTGCCTGTCGCTGGATAAAAACCGCAGCGAGTGGATCGACATGGGTGCCCGGCGGGTGAAAATTTACCCGGACGACCCGGAACAGACCGCCGCTTGGATGACCGCCGCCGGGCTGCGCGTGACAGTAACGTCCGAAATGCCCTTTGCGCATATCGTTGCGGGGGAGAAACGGAAATGACCCAATACAACCATGATTTTATCAAAGACGTCACGGATTTTATCTTTCTTTCCGACGCGCCGGAGCAAGCGGACGTGATCTTTATTCCCGGCGGGTCTTATCCCGCGCTGCCGGAATACGCCGCGCGGCTGTGGCGGGGCGGCTTCGCGCCGATGGTGCTGCCCACGGGCCGGTACAGCGTCAAACGGGGGCGGTTTCACGGCGTGCGGGATAAAGCGGACGTCTACGACGGGGATTACCCCACCGAGTGCGACTTTCTGACGGACGTGCTGCGGAAAAACGGCGTGCCCGCCGGGGCGATCCTGCGGGAGGACCGGTCGGAATACACCCGGCAGAACGCGTTTTTCTCCCGGGAGGTCACGGACGGGCTGGGGCTGACCGTGCGCCGGGCCATCATCGTCTGTCAGGGGTTCCACGCCCGCCGGTGCCTGACGTACTGGCAGACGGCGTTCCCGGAGACAACGTTTTTCGTCTGTCCCGTCGATCCCGGCGGCGTCACGAAGGACAACTGGTTCCTGACGGAACGGGGCGTAGACCGGGTGCTGGGCGAGCTGGCCCGCTGCGGCAGCCAGTTGACGGAAGACGTGAAGCGGTTCTGCGGCGTCACAAAATAAGGTTTTGGGAAAACAATGCAGCACGTCGCCTTGCTACGCTTTTGCTTTTCGCTTCATTGCTAATTGTTCATTTGATAAAACCTCGTCCCGACCGGCTTGCCCTCGCAGACGATGTATCGTAGCACGGCGCATTGCGCCGTCAGCTGTGCTCGGTTCGCTGTCACATTCCGGAGAATTGCTGCGCCGTTGGGATAACGGTCCTGCCTGCGAAGGGCATTTCATCACGTGACCGTAAGACGGCGCAATGCGCCGTGCTGCGAGGGATCATCCGCCCGCAAAACCGCAATAGGAACGGTTTTTGAGATTTTATAAGGAAGTGAAACACGATGAAACTGCTGGTCGTCAACGGCCCCAACCTCAATCTGCTGGGGATCCGGGAGCCGGATATTTACGGCAAACACACCTATCAGGACCTAATCGATAAGATCAAAGACTACGCCGAACAGGGCGGGGACGAGGTGGCGTTTTTCCAGTCCAACCACGAGGGGGCGCTGGTGGACGCCATCCAGCAGGCCTATTTCGACGGGGTGGAGGGCATCGTCATCAACCCCGCCGCCTACACCCACACCAGCGTGGCGCTGCTGGACGCCCTTAAGGCCGTGTCCATCCCGGCGGTGGAGGTGCATATCAGCGCCGTGAACGAGCGCGAGGCCTTCCGGCAGGTGAGCTACGTGCGGCAGGCCGCCGTCGCCTGCGTGACCGGCAAGGGCTTTGACGGCTATCTGGAAGCCATTGACATTTTGAGAGAAAAAAAAGCCTCATCCTAATAGCGCGGGAGCAATCATTGGGTATCCTTCGATGCGATGCGACCCCGTAGCGCGGCGCCTCAGTGCCGTTTTTCTCGTAAACAATTATCATAGCACGGCGCATTGCGCCGTCTGAAGCGTCAGACAAATATAACTGATTTGCAACAAAAATACTGGTTCCATAGGATATCATGCAGAGAAATAACATATTATCATGGGGAACCGTCAGACGGCGCAATGCGCCGTGCTACGTGATGCAACTTCTAAAAAACACAGGACTGATCACATGAACGTAACCATTTTTCCCTCCACGGCTCGGGGCACGGTCAAAGCCCCCGCCTCCAAAAGCGTCGCCCACCGCATGATGATCGGCGCGGCGCTGGCGGCGGGCGAAAGCCGGCTTTCCGGTGTGGAGGACAGCGAGGATATGCTGGCGACGCTGGACTGCCTCACGGCCCTCGGCGCGGCATATGAAAAGGACGGCGACCGCCTGACCGTGTACGGCGTGGGCGGGGACCTGTCCCGCTCCACAGGGATATTCCCCTGCCGGGAGAGCGGCAGCACCCTGCGGTTTTTCGTGCCCCTCGCGCTGCTGAAAGAGGGTCGCGCCCTGTTCACCGGCGCGCCGCGGCTCATGGCCCGGGGCGCGGACGTGTACGGCCAGGTGTTCGCGGGCAAGGGGATTGCCATGGCAAAATCCCCGGAGGGCGTGGCCTTCACCGGGCGGCTCACCGCCGGCGACTACGCCGTGCGGGGGGATATCAGCAGCCAGTATATCACGGGGCTGCTGCTGGCCCTGCCCCTGACGGTGGGCGACAGCACCCTGCGGGTGCTTCCCCCGGTGGAAAGCCGCCCGTATATCGACATCACCCTGGGGGTGCTGCGGCAGTTCGGCGTCGCGGTGGAGGAGACGGAAGAGAACGTATTTCACATTTCTCATGGGCCGTACCGGGCGCTGACCGCCGACGTGGAGGGCGACTGGTCCAACGCGGCGTTCTTTTACGCGCTGAACGCCCTGGGCGGCGACGTGCAGGCCACGACCATCACCTTCGCGGGCAGCACC
>CAMVNL010000039.1 GCA_947168785.1 uncultured Clostridia bacterium
GAGCATGCCGTCTCCGTCCATGATTTGTCCTCCTTTTGCGCAGCCGGCGGCTGCCAGCAGGGCGGCGGCCGCGCCGATCAGCACGGCTGTCTTCCATCGTTTCATCGGTGACCCCGCCTTTACTGTTTTTTCTTTTTGAATTCCTTCTGGCCCGCGGTGCTGCCGCCGTCGCAGAGCACGTCCACGCCGGCCAGGTAGCCGTTGCGCTCATCCGCCAGCGTGGCGAGGGCAAAGCCCAGCTCCTCGGGCTTACCCATGCGTTCTTCCGCGGAAAAGCCGATCAGGTAGCCGCCGTTCTCTTTTTCGGCGTTGCCCATATCGGTGGCGATCAGGCCGGGGCTGAGGGAGACCACCCGGATCCCCTTTTTGCCGTAGTCAAAGGCGCATTTCGCCGCGTACCAGCAGACGAAATTCTTGGAGATGGCGTAGGCGAAGCCCGCCTTCTGATAGTCGGTCTTTGCCATGCCGGCCCGCTTGAGGATCTTGGCGAGGAACGCCGCCTCGTCCGTTTCCGCCAGCGGATAGGCCTTTTTCGGGATGATGAATTTGGGCAGGGAATAGGCGGAATTGGAGGACACGTCGACGATGACGCTGCCCTTCTTCATCCGCTTTGAAAACTCCTGGTTGACGTACACCGTGCCGAGGGCGTTGATCCGCAGCAGCTTTTCGCCGTTTGTCTGGGCGGGGCTCATGCCGGCGGAGTTGATGACGTTTCTGATCTCGCCGAGGGACGCGGCGTATTCCGCCAATTGGCGAACGCTCTCCCGGTCGGCGGTATCCACCGCGTGGGCATAGGCCTCAAAGCCGAGGGCTTTCAGTTCCTCCAGCGCCTTTTCAAGCTTGGGCACCGTCCGTCCGGCGATGACGATGATCTTGTCCTTCGGCATCTGCTTTGCGGCCTCTAACCCCATACCGCTGCCGCCGCCTGTGACGACGCATACCGTTTTTTCACTCATGTCGTTTCTCTCCTATCTCAATTTGAAGTCGGTGAACAGTATATCATATTATCTTATTTGCCGCAATCGGGAAAACGCATTTTTATTGCGGATCTTTGCGGGCTTCGCCGCCTGGTCATGGCTCAAATTCGTAGTAATCCGCCAGTTTTTTCAGGTCGACGGCGTCGAAGGCCCTGCCGAAGATCAGCAGGTCGTCCAGACAGATCAGCGCGTCGTTGCCGGTGTTGATCCTGTGCGAGGCCTCGTCCCCCACGGTGAAGGGGAGGGCGTCCATGGGCTCTCCGGTGAAGCAGTCCGGCAGCGTCACCGTCCGTTTGTGCCGAAAGTTCTGATACAGGTCCACCTTGTTTTCCTTCCGGTGGAACGTGAAGGTCACGTGGAGCCAGCCGCCGGAAACGTCCCGCGTGTAGGGGGTGACGTGCTCCTGATAGGTGCGGGGGTCCGGCGTTTCCACGCCCAGCCAGGTGGCGATCTCCGTAAAGCCAAGGGCGAAGCCCGCGCCGGAATCCGTCATGGTCTTGGTGGCGCAGTAATAGGCCTCCGTCGCAGGGGCTCCGTCTACCTTCAGCCACGCGCAGACGGTGAAATCGTCGCAGCCGAAGCGGACGTCCTCGCTGACGAGGCAGCCCGTCGCCCCCAGTTCGGCGTAGGCCCCGCGCACGCTGCCCGCATAGTATTTCACCTGTCCCACCTCGGAAAAGCGCGCCTTTCCCGCGGCGTCCGCCGCGTCGTACTCAAAGAACAGGGCCAGCCTGATCTCGTCCTCATTGAAGAAAGCTGTCAATCCCTTTTCGCCGCGATAATCCGGCTGCGTTCGCGTCTCCACGTCGCAGCGGGCGCCGGGGACGTCTTTGACGTAGGGCGTTTCCCAGTCGCGGAAGACGTTTTCCGGCACCTGAGAGGAATAGCCCTCCGGGTCCTTGGGCGGGATGTCCAGCCCGAAGGCGTAGCGCACCACGGCGTTTACGTCCCGGGTCATGGCGAAAAATCCCTCCGTTTTGTTGACCGTTTTGCCCGCCAGGCCGAAGAAGATATATTTTTCTCCCTCCGTATAGCCGCCGTGCCCCCGCTTGTAACCGCCGTGGTCGGTGATCACCAGAAACAGCGTGTCGTCGAGAAGGCCTGCTTTCCGGTAGGCGTCGTGGATCCTGCCCACCATCGCGTCCACCCGGGCGATGGTTTCCAGATGGCCCGCCGTGCCGTAGCCGTAGTGGTGGCCCGCTTCATCCGGGTCGTCGATATGGACGAACAGCAGGTCCGGCTTTTTGGCCAGCACGCAGGCGACGGCCCGTTCCGTGGTGGCCTCGCCGCTTGCGGGCTCCTCCATTTCCACCCCCGCGTCCTGTTCGATGATGCCGTGATTGATGGGTCCCCAGTTGCTGACGGAGCAGAGCACGCTGTCAGGATAAGCCCTTCGGACGGTGGCGAAGACGGAAGGCAGGTCGGCGTTGGCGTAGGCCTGCTGGCTGATTCCGCCGTTGGTCAGGCCGTGCACCTCCGGCGCGGCCCCCAGCAGCATGGCGCCCCAGTTCTGGGCGCTGATGGTGGGGAACATGGACAGGGCGCGGAGCGTTTTCGCGCCGTCCTCAAAGATGGCGTCCATGCAGGGGGTGGCGGCGTCTTTGCAGAAGCTGCCCATGCCGTCCAGCCCCACGATGGCCACGTGACCGTAGCGTCTATGTGCGATGTTCTGATTCATTTCTCTTTCCCTTTTTTTGTCGGTTTTCTGACAGTATAGCATACCGCGCGGCGGATTGCCAGCGCTTCTTTGAAAATCTTCTTTGTAATCCGTCCACCGGAATTGTGCGGGGGCGACTGAAAATCATATCACAAAACCGAAACAACTCTTGCGTCCGTCGAGGCGGATGTGGTAAAATGTATCAGCAAAGAAAACGGGAAACAACGGAAGGCGTTTCTTCCGGAATAAAATACAAAGGAGTACCCTAATGAAAACCAAAAAACTGATCGCGCTTCTGACGGCTGTTCTGTGCCTTTGCACGGTTCTGGCCGCCTGTGGAACGAAACCTGCACCTTCCACCGCTTCCGACGCGGCGGAGGGCTTTGCCACCCTCGGCGAGGCAATGGCCGCCGCGGAGGAGCATCCGTCCCAATCTTCGACCTATCACAACGCCTACGTGATGGCGTTTGAACTGAACGGCGACTACTGGCGTGTGGCGGCGGAGCTGAACGACGAACAGGCCGCCGCGCTGGACGCGCTGGATATGCTCGACGACGACTATGACGCGAAGCTGAAGGAGCTGCTCTCTCCCATCGCCGTCACCAAGTGCGAAAAGCTGAACGACCTGAAGCTGACCGAGGACGAGATGAACGCGCTGGTTGGCAAGACGGGCGAAGACCTGCTGAACGACGGCTGGACCTCCGGCTACGGCTATAATCTGGAGGATAAGGAATTCTATTTGGAAAAATCGCCGTTTACCTATTTCGTCACGTTTTCCTCCGAGGAGAAGCTGGAGGATTCCGACGATTTTGACGTGGAGGAAGCCATCAGGCCCATGACCGTCAAATCCGTCGCTTTTGAAGGCCTCGGCGACGGCGCCACCGAAATGCCGGAGTATATGGAGGCGGAGGATGAACCGTCCGTTGACTATCTGGTACTGGTCAACAAACAGAACAAGCTTCCCGAAGACTGGGAGGCCACGGTCGAGCTGGAGGATGCGCAGAATACCATCCCCGAGGGCGTGGAGCTGAACGAGGACAACGACTATCTGGCCACCGACGTGTTCCGGGTGGAAAAGAAGGCGCTGGAGGCCTTCCGGGCGCTGCAGGCCGATCTGGAAGCGGAAGGGATCATCATCCTGCTGGACAGCACCTACCGCTCCGTCGCCCGTCAGGAAGAGCTGTGGTCGGAATTTGAAGAGGAATACGGTCTGGAATACACGCAGAACACCGTCGCCGTGCCCGGCACCTCCGAGCATCATACGGGCCTTGCCATCGACGTGTGCATCGTCAAGGACGGCGTCGTTATCAACGAGAACGACGATATGATCGCCGAGCGGGAGATCTTCGCGAAAATCCATGCAAAGCTGGCGGATTACGGCTTTATCCTCCGTTTCCCGGAGGGCGCCAAGGAGATCACCGGCTACGATTACGAGCCCTGGCACTTCCGCTACGTAGGCGTTGAAGCCGCCCGGGAGATCGCGGCGCAGGGCGTCACGCTGGAGGAGTACCTCGGCGCGGTTCCCGAAGCGGAGGAATGATTCACCGGTTTTCCGGTCCTTCAAAAACATGATGAACCGAAACGTCACAGTTCCGTGATTTTCGGACAAAGAGAGCCGACGCGTTTTTTGTGCGCGTCGGCTCTTGTTTGTACCATCTGACGAAAAAATCTGCTGCGCGATCCGCATACCCGAATTGTTCGGCGCTGCCTTGAATATTTCTGAAAATATATGCAATCTGCCGCATTGATAAATCATTCATAACGCCCGGCCGCGGTCCCGCGGGTTTTCTGTCAGACGACCGTGAGGAGATCCGAAAAGCCGGTGATATCAAAAATCTCCCTGATGATCTCGTTGGCGCCGCGCACCCGCATCGTTCCCTGCAGGCCCATCGTTTTCTGCGCGTTCAGCAGCACCCGCAGCCCGGCGGAGGAGATATACTCCAGCCCGGCGATATCGACCGTCAGCGCGTCAATGCCCTTCAGTTCTTTTTTGACGACGGCGGCCAGCGCGGGGGCCGTCGTTGTTTCCAGCCGGCCGCTCAGAAAAATGGTGAGCGCGTTCCCGGTCTGTTCCTTTCTGATTTCCATTTGGCTTCTCCTCCCGCTTTCAGAACGTTTTATATACGGTCATCTCTACCGTTTTGTGGACGATGCCGATCTCGACGTCGTCCGCAATGCTGGCGATGATGGACTTTTCCAGTCCGTCCCAGTCGGCTTTCGGGCTGTTTCCGATGCAGCGCCGCAGCGACCACGTGCTGTGCGCATGGAACGTGGAGGATTGAACAATCGTTTCGCTGACGGGAACAGGCAGATTGTCGCCGCTGATCCAGCCGCTCAGGTAGATCGGCGGGATCGTCCCGTCGGTCGGCTCGATCATCCGCTCATACAGGTCGCGCAGCTTCCCCAATATGCCTGTGGCCGAGGCGTTCTCGCCGCTGGAGAAGACGGACAACAGGCCTTTGCGCATCTCACCGTTCATTTCCGTCTCGGTCGTGAGATGCAGCCGGAAGGCGTTTCCATCGGATTCGATCCAGAAATCCGCCCTGCGCTCGCCGGTGAGGGCCTTGAGAAGCCCCATCATTTCTTCCGTCAGCAGGCGCAGATGGATGGCTTGCTTCTTTTGCAGCGACCGGTAAACGGCGACGGCCTCCGTCTGCCGGAGCGCCTCTTCGAGGCCGTCGCCCTTGTTGGATACGTGAACGATATCAGATTTCATGTCGTTTGCCTCCGTTTTTCAATCTGTTTTTATTTTACACGGTTTATTCTGTTTTTTCAATTTTTTTATAAAACCGGCCCCTCTGCCTCCGGGAAAACGGGGTTGATTCAGATGGGCGTTTCGTGTAAAATAAAACTGAACAAAATTGACAGAGAAAAACACGGGGAGAATACCATATGAAGATCCGATTTTTAACGCAGGACGACGTGGCGGAGCACAACAAGATATCCTCACAGGCGTTTGTGTACGCCTGCGAGGTCAACGATCCGGCCTCCGTTTTGCCCTGCCCGAAGGTGCTGGGCGCGTTCGACGACGACGATCAGACGCTGCTGGCGGATTTTGAGCTGCAGGAAAGAACCTGTTATTATGACGGCGGGCTTCTGACCTGCGCGGCCATCGGCGGCGTGGCGGCCAAGCCGGAGCACCGTGGCAAGGGCGCGGTCACGGCGCTGTTTCAGCATCTGTTCCGAGAAAAACAATATGATATCAGCATCCTTTACCCGTTTTCCGAGCCCTATTACCGAAAACTGTGCTATGAGCGGGCGGGCTGTTCTGTCAGCGTGACGGTCCCGTTTTCAGGGCTTTCCCACATTCCGAGAAATCAGGACGCTGCGCTGTATGAGGGCGCGGACGCGGCGGGGCTGCTGGCGGCCTACAACCGCTGCGCCGAACGCTATAACCTCTGCTTCGTCAGGGAGACGGCGGAGGCGTTTTCTGCCAACCCGTATGCGTCGCAATGCTTTACGTATCTCTGGAAGAACCGAGCCCTCGCCGCCTTTTCCGTGGACCGGGGCAAAAGCACGGTGTTTGTAAAGGAGCTGTATTTCGATTCCTGCGAATCCATGCGGGGGATCCTGGGCTTTTTACGCAATTTCGAGGCCAATCAGAAATACGTCTGTTTTGAGAACCTCCCCGCCGACACGCCGCTGCTGCGCTACGTGCAGGATATGAAGCAGTGCGACGTCCGGCTGCACCCCGTCGGGGCGGTCAGGATACTGAACGTGGAGGCGGTACTGAAAGCGCACCGCTATCCGCCCAAGGACGGCGTGTTCACTATTGCCATAGAAAATGAGACCTACCGGGTGGCGCATACGGCAAAAGGCGTGTCTGTCGAAAAGGACGCCCGGTTCACGCCGGAGGTGAGCATGGACGTGGGCTGGGCGTCGCAGGCGCTGCTGTGCGGGTTGACAGACGCGGACTATTGCCCGGGGCTGACGGTCCATGATCCGGCGTCGGATTTCTTTCTGTCCTTCCCTCCGAAAACGACCTTTTTCTCTGACAACCTTTAAATAGGGCGGCGGGAACGTTTTTTCAGAGCGGAAAAACGCCCCGCGGTTTTATCCGTTGATCGGCAGAATAAGCGGAGGCAGAAAACCGTCTTGCAATGGGACGGGATCTGCGCTATGATAAAAACACATCAATTCAGGAGGGCAGCGGTATGCAAGGGGACAGAATACTGATCGTGGAGGACGACGCCTTTCTGCGGGACGGGCTGACGGAGCTGCTGCGGCGGGAGGAGTATCTGCCGACGGCGGCGGAAACTCTGCAAGCCGCCCGGGCGCTGCTGGCGGATACGTCCTTTTCCCTGATGCTTCTTGACGTGATGCTGCCGGACGGCACCGGCTTCGACTTTTGCGCGGAACTGCGGGAAAACGGTTTCACCGCGCCGATTTTGTTCCTGACCGCCTGCGACGACGAGTGGCAGGTGGTGCGGGGCCTTGACTGCGGCGGCGACGACTACGTGACAAAGCCTTTCAAGCTGCGGGAGCTTACTTCCCGCATCCGGGCGCTGCTGCGCCGCGCCGGGCGGGCGACGGAGGCTTCCCCCTCTTTTCTGAACGCCGAAAAGCTGACGGCCCGCGTCGCTGGGGAAGAGATATTGCTGACGCCGACGGAATTCCAATTGCTGTCCGTTCTGGTCAAAAACGCGGGGCTGATCGTGCCGCGGGGAACCCTGCTGGAACGCATCTGGGATATCGACGGCGACTTTATCGACGACAATACCCTCACCGTCCACGTCAGCCGCCTGCGGGAAAAAATCGGAAAGGACCGGATCGAGACCGTGCGGGGCGTGGGTTACCGGTACGTGGCGGTATGAAGTGGTTTTGGATCGCAGCCGCGGCGACGGCTTTTGTTATTACCGGGCTGTGTATTGCGCTGCTGCGGCAAAAAAGACGGACCGCCTCCCTGCGGGCGGCGCTGGACGCCTATCTGAAAAACGGGACGCCCCTGCCCTACAGCCTGCGGGAGGGGGACCCGGCGCTGCTGCAGAATGAAATCGCCGATCTGATTGCCCGCTTGGAGCTGGAAAAGCAAAAATCCGGGGACGTGGAGCGGAAAAACGCGGCGTTTGCGGCGGACGTTTCGCACCAGCTGAAAACGCCGCTGGCGGGCCTGCGGCTGTATTGTGAGCTGGACGCGGGGCAGGGGAGCGCCAACGCGGAAAAAGAACTGCGGCTGATCGAAAAAACGGAGCGGTTGGTGGCGGAGCTGCTGAAGCTGCAAAAGATCCGGGCGGACAACTTTGATTTCGCCTTTGCGGACGCGGACCTGCGGGCGCTGACGGAAGAGGTGTTCGCCGCCTTCCGTCCGTTGTATCCGCAAAAACACTTTGAAGTAACAGGCGCCGCCGTGCTGCGCTGCGACCGGGCGTGGCTGGGCGAGGCCCTTTCCAATATCGTGAAAAACGCCTGCGAGCACACGCCGGCGGATGGAGCAGTCCGGGCGGCGATAGAGAACGGCGACGACAGCGTTATCCTGACGTTGGAGGATAACGGGGGCGGCGTGCCGGCGGCGGAGCTGCCCCATCTGTTCGAGCGGTTCTATAAGGCGACGAACGCCTCCCCGGACAGCACCGGGCTGGGGCTGGCCATCACCAGAGAGATCGTCGCAAAGCACCACGGCACGGTCACGGCGGAAAACGCGGGAGACGGCCTGCGGCTGACGCTGTGCTTCCCGAAAATCGACGCCAACCGAAAAATCAACTTATAAAAATACGGATCGTCGCTTTTTTGGCGGAGCAATGAAAGTTTTCGGTCAAGCCTTTTTCAAAAGGCTTGCGGTTTCCAAAGGCAGCGCCTTTGGCGCTCGCCGCAGCGAGCGGGGCCTTTTTCGTTCATCAGCGCAGGAGGTTGTTAAGGGACCCTCGCCGGGGGTCCCTTAAGTGCGAAGCACTTTTGCTTCGCAGGATTCCGTAATATGTAAAAAACACCGGACGCTGCCGTTCAAAGCCGCGTCCGGTCGTTTTTCTATGATCTATTATCCTGAGGAAACCGTAGGAAGATATACCTCCATTTTAATCATGCTTTTCAAAGAGCAGCACCCCGTCCTTCGCCACATTCCGGAAGAAGGGCATTGCATCGAAATACCTATCGAACATCGCCTTATCCTGCAGTTTGATCGACAGCAGAATATCATATTTTAATCCGATTTCAAACGCGAGCTCCGACACCCTCGGGCGGTACGCGCGGATCTCCTCCCTTGTCAGATACAGCTTCGCCATTACGTCCACGTCGGATTCCTCGTCGTAATCGCCGCGGGCATAGGAACCGTAGAGGATCACGCTGTTCAGCTTCTCCCCGAAAATGTCCTGCAGTCCGGCGGTGGTTTCACTTAAAAGCGCCTGAAGCGTATTCGGCGTACACATGGCTTTCACCTTTTTTACGGTTGATCCGGCTGCCAGTCCTCTCCGGCTTCCTTCAGCTTTATCCGAAGCGTTTGCAGCAAAACGTCAAACGCGGGAATGAAGCTGTCCCGGATCAGCAGTACCAGTTCATTTGCTTTGTTTTCATTGTAAATATGAACGGAAGTGTTCCTTGCTTTCAGCATGGCCAGCCACGCGTCCTCGTCATTCACGATCCCCATTTTGTAGCCGAGCTGAAGAATTTCCCTCGGCGAGCCGGTGATGGCTTCCGCCGCGCCGTGCAGCCGCAGCACCTCCTGCAGGGCTTTCCATGCCAGCTCAAAGGTCAGGTTGAATTGCCCGATCACGCCGGTCCGGTAGATCTCATCCGTATCAGCCATCGAAAAATCTGCGCCGCGCAATACTTGCAGGCTGTTGGAAAAATTATCCAGCTTTCTCATAAATGGTTACTCCGTCTTTGTCAATTTCCCTTTGCAGCTCTGTAGAAATGCCGCTGTCCAGCGAGACGATATCGAATAACAGCAGGGAAGGCATCCGTTCTTTGACCGCCCAATAAAAGGAGTCGAAGTCGCCGCCTCCGACGGCAATATCCACGTCGCTGCGGGGGCCGTTGGTGCCTTTGGCCCGGGACCCGAACAGGATCACCTTCCGCACGCCGCATTCTTCGGCAAAACGGGTGATCGCGTCGGCCACGCGCAGGGGAAGAGAATTTGTCATCGTTCATTCCTCCCATCCAATATTACTATACCGCATTTCCTGCTAAAATACAATGACTTTTTTTCTTACGAAATCGTAAGATTCAATTCACCTTATTGTAAGGTTCGGGGGATATACTGTGCCTGTAAACGGAAAAGGGAGGCGCTGCTATGACCGTTCTGGAATGTAAAGCGTTGACAAAGGAATATTACAGCGGGGAGAACGTGATCAAAGCGGTGGACCACGCGGACCTGTCCTTTGAACAGGGGGCGTTCACCGCCATCACCGGGCCCAGCGGCTCGGGCAAATCCACACTGCTGCACGTGCTCAGCAGCCTGGAAAATCCCACCTCCGGCGAAGTGATCTACAATGGGGAAAGCTTAAAAAAGTATAACGACAACCAGCTTTCCATCCTGCGCCGGCGGCGCTTCGGCTTCGTCTTTCAGGCGTATAATCTGGTGCAGGAGCTGACGGGGTATGAAAACATCCTGCTGCCCGTCATGCTGGATCACCGCAAGCCGGACGAAGCCTACCTGCAAAAACTGACCGGGGTGCTGGGCATTGAGGACCGGCTCTCCCACCTGCCCTCCGGCATGAGCGGCGGCCAGCAGCAGCGCATCGCCATCGCCCGGGCGCTGGCCAACAAGCCCGCCATCCTGTTCGCAGACGAGCCCACCGGCAATCTGGACGGCAAGAGCGGCCGGGAGGTGCTGGCGCTCCTCAAGTACGTCAGCGCGGAATTCGGCGTCACGCTGATCCTCGTTACCCACGATCTGGGCGTGGCGGAGCAGGCGGACCGCATCCTGACCCTCGCCGACGGGCAGATCGTCCGGGACACCAAGGGGGCGGCGCAATGAAACGGCTGACAGTCAACACCTTTGCGCTGCAAAGTCTGAAAAAGCGCAAAAAGCAATACGCCGCGCT
>CAMVNL010000040.1 GCA_947168785.1 uncultured Clostridia bacterium
TTCACCATCCTTTTCCATGACGAAATCCAGCTCGGGGAGAAATGCGGGGTCGTCCCGCAGAACGTGCAGCACGTAGTGCTCCAGGCAACCGGGGCGGTAGACGTTCCAGAAGCTCTCCCGGACCAGTTCTTCCACCGCGCGGCGGTCTTTTTTTGTTTCCAAACGGATCAGACAGTCTTTATCATTCATTATTTTTCCTCCTGAATATTTGTGACTGACAAATGCGTTTCCGCGGGAGGTTTCGCGTCGGCGGATAACCTCCCGGTTATGCGGCCGACTCCGATTTGCTGTACTTCTTCAAAAAGCACGCTCCTGTATGTTTTTTTTGACAGCAGGCATATACGTCCTTCTGACATATTTATTATAATATAATATCGCCGGTTTGACAAGAGAAAGATAGATTGACCTGTTTTCTGCCCGCCGGAAGCAGGCGGACCCGAACCGACATATGTGATTTTATGATTGATTTCACAGAAAAAATAGGATATAGTATAATCATAATATTACTTCGGCAATTAAATAATTTGAATGATAAACGACGGCTTTATGATTGCCGAAGTAATATTTCGCCATGTTTTTTGCCGTAAAACGGCAAAAAACGGCGTTATGATCGTTTTATTAATGCGGCAGCACAACCTTTCTTATTTCCAACTATTTAATTGCCGCATTAATAAAAGTCGGAATCCGTTGAAAAAACCATGCGGAAAAGGAGAAACTCTGATGGCATATAACCGAGAAATCTATGAAAAGGCCCAGCAGATGATCGACGCAAGGCGTGAAAAAGCGGAGCAGAACGCCGAGGCCAGGGCGCGGCTGTTCGACTCGCTGGAACCGGAATACGGCAAGCTGCGGCAGGAGATGATCCAGTCCGTCAAAGAGGCGATCAAATCCATCGACATGAACCCGGAGGAGGCCGCCGCCTTTTTACAGCAGCAGAAGATCCGCAATCTGACCGCCCAGCAGCAGATCAAGGCGCTGCTGCAAAAGCACGACCTGCCGGAGGACTATCTGGAGGTGAAATACGCCTGCCCGGTCTGCCATGACACGGGCATTGACGGCAACCGTCTGTGCGAATGCCATCTGGAAATTCTGAAAAAGCTCGCCTATGACGAGGCCGGCAGCAAATCGCCGCTGAAATTCTGCCGCTTCGGCGACTTCCGGCTGGATTATTACAGCGACAAGGTCAACCCCGATTACGGCTGTTCCCCCCGTCAGCGGATGAGCGAGATCCTTGACTACTGCAAAAGCTACGCCGCCACCTTCGACACCGATTCCCCCAGCCTGCTGTTCTTCGGCGAAACGGGCTTGGGAAAGACCCACCTGTCCCTGAGCATCGCCGGGGAGGTCATCAACGCCGGTTACAGCGTGATCTACAACTCCGCCCAGAATATTTTCAACGAATTGCAGAAGGAACGCTTCGGCAAGGGCGATTCCGACGGCCGTTTTGAGCCCATGGTGCTGGAATGCGATTTGCTGGTGATCGACGACCTGGGGGCGGAATTTTCCACCCAGTTCACCAATGCGGCGCTGTATAACATCATCAACACCCGCATCAACAGCGGCCTGCCGACGGTCATCAACACCAACCTGAATATGAAGGAGATCGAGGAGCGCTACACCCGCCGCATCGCCAGCCGCCTGATCGGCGAATACGCCGTGCTGAACTTCATCGGCGACGACGTGCGGCAGATCAGAAGCGAAAACAACGGCTGACGGAAAAGGAGATAAAAAAATGTACGAGATAAAGGTTTTCCCTGACAAAGCCCTCGGGCCCATCCGCGACCTGCACGGCGTGGGCGGCGGACCGGTGACGAATCATTTCGTCTACGACGCCACGGAGGATTTCCGCGTGGCGGGGATCCCCTTCTGCCGCACCCACGATATAGAATACCCCTTCGGATTGGGAGAATTCGTGGATACCCACTGTATTTTCAAGGATTTTAACAAGGACGAAAACGACCCGGCCAGCTATAACTTCACCTTTACCGACGAATATCTCAAGGCGATCCGCAATGCCGGGGCGCAGACCTTCTACCGCCTCGGCTCCACCATTGAGCACCAGCCTATCAAGCTGTACGTGAACCCGCCGGAGGATTACGCCAAATGGGGCCGGATCTGCGCGCACATCATTTCGCACTACAACGACGGCTGGGCGGACGGCTTTCGTATGGGCATTGAATATTGGGAGTTCTGGAACGAGCCGGACATCGTACCCATGTGCTGGACGGGCACGCCGGAGCAGTTCATTGAATTCTACGCCGCCGCGGCCCCCGTCATCAAGCAGGCTCACCCGGAGGTGAAGGTGGGCGGCTGCGCGTTCGCCATGCCCCAGGGCGGACTGGCGGAACAATGGCTGGCCGCCGTCCGGGACAGGAACCTGCCCATGGATTTCTTTTCGTGGCACTTCTATCCCTCCTCGCCCCGGCAGGTGGCGGAGCTGTCTGCCGAGGTGGACGCGCTGCTGGAAAAATACGGCTTCGGGGACGTGGAAAGCATCTACGACGAGTGGAATTACGTGTGCAGCTGGTCGGAAAATCTGCAGCGGTGCTACGACCTGCACAATGAGCCCTTTGAGTGCGCCTTTATGGCGGCTGTCATGTCTGTGCTGCAGGAAAGCCGGGTCTCCAAGGCGATGTATTACGACGCCCAGATGGTGATGAACGGCTCATGGAACGGCGTGTTCGGCCCCGCGGAAGAAAACGCCCACGCGGCGTCCAAAAGGCCCGTCCGCAGGCCCGGCTATTACGCCCTTTACGACTGGAACCAGTTGAAACAGATGGGGACGCAGGTCAAAGCGGAGACCGACTGCCCGGACCTCTACGCCACCGCCGCCATTGACGGGGAAGGAACCGTCGCCGTGCTGGTATCCTATTTCAACGACGACGCGAAATGGAACCAGGCCCCTCCGCCGGACGCGGAGATCCGGTTTGAGATTCCCGGCGTGAAGGACAGGATCGCTTTTGTCGTGGACGACGAGCGGACCAGCGATCCCGTACAACTGAAGGACGACGTTCTCCGCATGAAGGGCAATACCTGCGCACTGGTCTTTTTCCGCAGGTAAATCACGGATGATCCTATTTAAAAAACCGACGAGGTCAACCCCGCCGGTTTTTCATTTTGTTTTATGCTTCTGATTAAAAATAAAAAAAAGGTTCTTCACGGATAATTGTGGGGTAGCAGCAAGCAGGAATTTGTCGATTTAAAATCGTAGCACGCTGCCTCAGCAGCGTTGCAACGCAGTTCCGATTAACGGCGCGTGGCGCCGTGCTACGTGATGTAACATTTGCGCAGAAAACGCAGCTGAGGCTGCGTGCTACGGGGTGGCCCCATATCTCTCCGCTCTCCGAACTCCGCTCTCCGCTCTGAAACGGCGCAAGGCGCCGTGCTACAATCAATACATCCTGAACTGCGCGTGGATGGCGGCGACGGCTTTGTCGGCGTCGTCTTTTTTGACGATGACGGAGAACCGCAGCTCGGAGGAGGTGATCATGATGATATTGATATCGCTCTTGGAAAGGGCCTCAAAAATGGCGATGCCTACGCCGGGGTGTGATTCCATGCCTACGCCCACAACGGAGATTTTTGCCACGTTTTTATCGCAAAGAACGTTATTTTCATCGTAGTTGCCGGATTTTTTCAGCACTTCGGCGGCCTCGTCCGCATCGTCGCCGGAGACGCAGAAGGACACGTCCACGTTGCCGTTCTTGCCGGTGGACTGGGTGATGATATCCGCCTGGATGTCGTGCTTGTTGAGAATATCGAAAATCCCGTAGGCGCCGCCGGGGGCGTCGTTCAGCTCACAGACCGACAGCCGCGCTACGTTGCTCATTTTTGTCACGCCGCTGATCAGCATTTTTTCCATCTTTGCGTCCTCCTTTACGAACGTACCGGGCCTTTCGCTGTGAAAAGCCGATTTGACCTCGATCACCACGCCGTATTTTTTCGCCAGCTCCACCGCCCGGGGGTTGAGTACCTTCACCCCGAGGAAGGACAGCTCCTGCATGCAGTCGTAGTCGATCTCCGGCAGCTTGACGGCCTCGGGAACGGTCAGCGGGTCGGCGGTGTAGATGCCGTCGATCTTGGAGTAGATCTGGCATTTTTCAGCGTTGAGCGCCGCCGCCAGCGACACGGCGGTGGTATCGGACCCGCCGCGGCCAAGGGTGGTCATGTTGTTCTTTCTGTCCACCCCCTGAAAACCGGCCACCAGCACGATTTTCTTCTTTGACAGCTCCTTTTTGATCCGGTCCGGGTCAATATCCCGGATGCGGGCGTGGCCGAAGACGGAGTTGGTAATGATGCCCGCCTGCCAGCCCAGCAGCGTGACGCAGGGAAAGCCCAGCTCGCTGACCGCCATAGCCAGCAGCGAGACTGCCAGCTGCTCGCCGGCGCTCATCAGCACGTCCAACTCCCGCTTGGGCGGTTTTTCGCTGATCTCCCGGGCGACACTGATCAGCTTATCGGTGGTATCCCCCTGGGCGGAGACCACCGCCACCACGCCGTTTCCCTTTTCATATTCGCCGGTGATGATCTTCGCGGCGTTTTTGAGGGCCTGGGCGTCGACGATGCAGCTTCCGCCGAATTTTTGTACGATCACACCCATATCACAGCACCCGGATAATGGAGGCGGAGGCAAAATCGCGGACGCCTGCCACCGCTTCGTAAAGGTCCTTTTCCTTGCCCTTGCCGGTGATGAAGGCCAGCTCGTTGGCGGGGGAATTATCCCGGCTCAGGAAGCGGACGGAATCGAAGGTCTCACGGATCTCCCGGGCGGCGGTTTCCATGTGCTTTGCATAACCTCTCACGTAGAGGGAGGTAATATTTTCGCCCCTGCCGCAGAGAAGGCCGTCCCGGTGGGGCGCGAAATAGTAATGGTTCTGATTTTTTTTCAGGCGGATGCACTCCAGCACGTCGCTGATAACGGCGCTGGCCGTGGCCTCTTTTCCCGCGCCGGGACCGTAGAGGAACACCTCGCCCACGCTGTCGCCCCTCAGCGCCACCCCGTTATTCACGCCGGAAACGTTGGCGATCATGGTGCTTCTGCTGACGAAAGCGGGGCTGACGGCGGCGTAGACCTTTCCATCCGGCAGTTTTTCCGCCTTGCAGATCAGCTTGATCTCCGCCCCCGCGTCGGAGGCGTAGGAGGCGTCCTCCAGCGTGATCCGGGAGATGCCCTCGGTGGGGATCTCCTCCGGCCGCACGTGGGTGCCCAGCACGATGGAAGCGAGGATCGCCGTCTTGCGGCAGGCGTCAAGCCCCTCCACGTCCGCCGTGGGATCCTTCTCGGCATAGCCCAGCTCCTGCGCCAGCTTCAGCGCCGAATCAAAAGACATTTTTTCCTTGATCATCTTCGTCAGAATAAAATTGGTTGTGCCGTTCATGATGCCGTCAAAGCCCGTCAGACGGTTGGCGCCGAGATCCGTGAACATGGTGCGGATCACCGGGATACCGCCGCAGACGGCGGCTTCAAAGGCAAAGGAGACGTCGTTGGCGCGGGCGGCCTCAAACAGGTCGTCCGCCTTGAGGGCCACCATCTCCTTGTTGGAGGTGACCACGCTCTTGCCCGCGTTCAGGCACTTCATGCAGAAGGTGAAGGCCGGCTCGACGCCGCCCATGGTCTCCACCACGACGCCCACTTCCGGATCCTCTAAAATCCGGTCAATCTCCTTGACCACCTTACTTCCGTAAGGCCTGTCGGACAGATCGCGGATATCCAGAATATATTTCAGCTCCACCGCCTCGCCGCATTTCGCGGAGAGCAGCTCGCCCTTGCCTTCCAAAATTTCCACTGCGCCGGAACCGACGGTCCCGCAGCCCATTACCGCAACTTTCATGTTCGTTTTCCTCTCATGTCTTCCCAAAGATATCTTCTATTTTACATAGAAACGAAGGGAATGTAAAGTTTTTTCTTATTTCTTTCAAAAAAAATGGAAAATGCTGCATGAAAATACAAAAAGGAGGCAGCGCCGCACTGCGGTCTTTTACAGTAAATAAAGATAAAGTTAATATATATCTATATATATTTATAAATATATAATTATTAAAAATATTAAAAACATATTGAAAAATGATATTCATTATGCTATAATTGATTGGATAAAAAGCGGAATTGAGGAGAAACGGTATGGACACGTTCAACGACATCTGGAAAGAAGTGCTGGCGATCTGTAAAAATCAGGTCTCCGACGTCATGTATAATATGTGGCTCTCTCCGCTTGAATTCGTCAAATTCGAGAACGATACCGTTATATTCCTCATCGGCGCGGAATTCAAAAAATCCATCATTCTGGACAAGTTCGGTCAGATGATCCGTGACGGCTTCGAGCAGATCCTCGGCTTTCCGGTGGAGATCGACATATTGGTGGATAAGACCCTCGGCGACCTGAAAAACGGCGGCGTGACGGAGCAGGAAAAAAAGGAAGAGCACATTCCCGAAAAGGCCAATCCCTTTGCCGCGTTCACCTTCGACAACTTCATCGTGGGCAAATCCAACTCCTTCGCCTACAACATGGCGCTGGGCGTGGCGGAAGAGCCGGGCACCAAATACAATCCCCTGCTGACCTACGGTAAATCCGGTCTGGGCAAAACCCACCTGATGTTCGCCATCTATAACCGGATGAAACGGGACAACCCCGACGCCATCATCATCTACACCACGGGCGAAAGCTTCTTCAACGAGCTGATCGAGTGCATCACCAAAAAGAACACCATCGTCTTTCACAACAAATACCGCAACGCGGACGCGCTGCTGATCGACGATATCCAGTATATCCAGCGGGGCGACGCGGTGCAGGAAGAGTTTTTCCACACTTTCAACATTCTGCAGCAGGCGGGCAAGCAGATCGTGATGACCGCCGATGTGCCGCCGAAAGAGATGCCGGGCCTGCACGAACGGCTGCGCACCCGCTTTGAAAGCGGCGTGCTGGCGGATATCCTTCCGCCGGATATCGACATGCGCAAGGCCATTATCAAGCGCAAATGCAGCCAGCTGGGCGTCACCCTGAGCGAAGCCGTCACCGACTTCATCGCCCAGAAGATCAAGAGCAACGTGCGCCAGCTGGAGGGCACGGTCAAGAAGATCGAGGCCATGACGAAGGTCTACGGTTCCTCCCCCACCCTTGAACAGGTGCAGGACATCATCAAGGATATCACCAACGAAAACGAGCCGGTCTCGGTCACCATCGATAAGATCATCGACAGCGTTTCCAACGCCTTCGGGGTGACCTCCTCCGATATCCGCTCCGACAAGCGGCAGGCGGAGATCACACAGGCGAGACAGGCCGCCATGTATATCATCAAGGAGATCACGGACCTGACGCTGAAGGATATCGGCGGCTATTTCGGCAAAAACCACGCCACCGTGGTACACTCCGTCAAGCAGTGCAAGGAAAAGATGGAAGAAAACGCCTCCTATAAGAGCACGGTGAACAACATCGTGCGGGATTTTCAGGATGGTGGCAGTAAGTAGGGAATAGGCAATAGGCAATAGACAATAGTGGGCAGATATAATATAAAGGTTTCTGGCTCGCTTTTCACGCTTTTGTCATATCGCCCCGCCTGCGCCTGCCGTTCCCCTTCCCACCATCTCCTATTCCCTATTCACTATTGCCTACTGCCTATTGCCTAAATTATCAACACAGTTTTCATCTTTCAACACCGGGTTTTCAACACGATCAACACGGGATTTTTCCGGCTGTTGAAAACCGGAAGTTTTCAAAAAGCTTTTATCTTCCCTTTTTTCGCGGTTTTTCCTGTCTTTTCAAGGGGAGGAAGAGTTTTCAACAGTATGAACAACCCTAATAACTACTATTACTTTTAAAATACCTCCTGTTATGGGGGGAAAAACGAAAAATCAGGAAAAGGTGACGGTCATGAGAATTATCTGCGATACCCAGTCTCTTACAGAGGTTTGCCTCAACGTACAGCGGTGTATCCCCGCCAAGGCGGTGCTGCCGCACATCGAAGGAATCCTGATCCGGACGGTGAGTGATTCCGCCATCGAGCTGAGCGGCTTCGACCTGGACCTCGGCGTGACCACGACCATGGAGGTCAGCATCGAGCGGGCCGGCGCCGTGGTGCTCAACGCCAAGACCTTCTGCGATATTCTGCGCCACCTGCCCGGCGAGACCGTGACGATCGACTGCGACGAAAAGAACGTGTGTACGGTGAAATGCGGCGATATGGAATATACGCTGATCAGCCTTTCGCCGGAGGAATACCCCGAGCTGCCCAAGATCACCGACGAGATCGTCTTCCGCATGGGGCAGAGCGTGATGAAGGATATGATCCGCCAGACGATCTTTGCGGTATCGCTGGATGATTCCAAGGCGGTTCACAGAGGCATCAAGTTTGAAATCACCCCGGGTGAGATCAAGCTGATCGCGCTGGACGGCTATCGCCTTGCCATCCGCAAGGAATTTTTGGAATATAACGGCGAACCATTCTCCTTTGTGGCCCCCGCCAAGACGCTGGCGGAGCTGATCAAGCTGGCCGGCGACGACGAGGATTACATCACGGTGAAAAAGGGCAAGCGGCACATCAGCTTTTCCGTCAACGGCTATGAGCTGATCTCAAAGCTGCTGGAGGGCGAATTCCTCGACTACCGCGCCGCCATTCCCACGGCGAAGACCACCGTGGTGAGGGTCAACACCAAGAACCTGATCGACAGCATCGAGCGGACCTCCATTATTATTACGGAAAAGATGCGCAGCCCCCTGCGGTTTATTTTCGACGAGGATCAGATCAAAATCTCCGTCATCACCGCCCTGGGCAGCGCCAACGACAAGCTGGCGGCCTCGGTGGACGGCAAGAGGACGGAGATCGGCTTCAACAACCGCTTTTTGCTGGACGCGCTGCGCAGCGCCGACACCGACGAGGTGCTGATCCACCTGAACGGCCCCTTCTCCCCGGCCATCGTGCTGCCCCCGGAGGGCGACAGCTTCCTCTATCTGGTGCTGCCGGTGAGGATCAAGAACGAGAATACCTGATTTTTCAGTAGAAAGTCGGTAGCGCGGCACCTGAGTGCCGCTATTGGATGAAACAATTTTTTCGTGCTGTCATATTTTTTTGCGTGATGAGCGGCACTGAGGTGCTGCGCTACCGGTTTCCAGTGATATTCCTATAAAAAAGGAGATAAACCATGACCCCGTCCGACAACGGCAGACCCGTGAGAAAAATAAAAGTCCGGCTGGTGCCGCCGGAAAAGAAAGAGCTGGCCATCCACACGCCCTTTATCAAGCTGGATTCCGCCCTGAAGCTGGCGGACGTGGTGGGCAGCGGCGGCATGGCGAAGCTGCTGATCGAGGACGAACAGATCCGTGTAAACGGCGAGGTCTGCACCCAGCGGGGCAAAAAGCTCTATCCGGGCGACAGCTTCCGCTATGACAACACCGATTATGTGATCACGGCAGCGACATGACCGTCAACCGCATCCGCTATCAGAATTACCGGAATATCGAGGACATGACGCTGGAGCCTTCCCCCGGGGTGAACGTCGTTTACGGCGAAAACGCCCAGGGAAAGACGAATATCGTGGAAGGGATCTGGCTGTTCAGCGGCCTGAAAAGCTTTCGCGGGGCGAAGGACGCGGAGCTGGTGCGGTTCGGCAGCCCTTTCAGCAAGCTGAAAATGGAGTTTTCCACCGCCGCCCGGGAACAGAAGGCGGAGATCACCGTGGAGACCCGCCGCAAGGCCAAGCTGAACGGCGTGGAGTTGCCCTCCTGCGCGGGGCTGATCGGCAAATGCAGCGCCGTGGTGTTCTCCCCCTCCTTTCTGAATATCGTCAAGAACGGACCCGACGAGCGGCGCAAATTTCTGGACGCCGCCATCTGTCAGATCAAACCCGCCTACGCCGCGGCGCTGGCGGAATATCACCGGCTGGTGCGCCAGCGCAATTCGCTGCTGAAGGACGTGCAGTTCGAGACCGCCCTGCTGGATATGCTGGACGTGATCGACGAGCGGCTGGCGGCGGCGGGGGACGCCATTGTGGCGGAACGGGAGGCCTATATCGCGCTGCTGACGCCGGAGGCCAAGCGGATCCATGACGGTTTTTCCGGCGGAAAAGAAGAGATGTCCGCCGTGTACGTGAGAAAAGACGTTTTGGAGGGAAAGACCCTTCGGGACGTGCTGAAGGAAAACAGAAAATACGATATCATCAACAGGACCACCTCCGCCGGGCCCCACCGGGACGATCTGGACATCCGGATCAACGGGATCTCCGCCAGAAGCTTCGGGTCACAGGGGCAGCAGCGCAGCTGCGCGGTGGCGATGAAGCTTGGCGAGGCCGCCGTGATGAAGGAAGCGACCGGCGAGCAGCCGGTGGTGCTGCTGGACGACGTGATGAGTGAGCTGGATTCCGGCAGGCAGGATTATATATTGAACCATATCAAAGGCTGGCAGGTCTTTATCACCTGCTGCGAGCCCTCCACCGTGCTGCGCATGTGCAGCGGGAAAATCTTTCACATTGCGCAGGGAAAACTGGTAAACAGTTCGGAGAGCGGAGAGCGGAGTTCGGAGAGCGGAGAGTCCATGTACCGGCACCCGGAACCAGGTCCGGAGGCCGGCAACCGGACCTCGACGCGAAGTTACAAGCCCACGCCC
>CAMVNL010000041.1 GCA_947168785.1 uncultured Clostridia bacterium
GGGCTTTGAGGATGAAGCGGAACTGATCGGCACGGCGGCAATTCTTCACGACGTCGGCAAAATCACCGTTCCGTCGGAAATTCTGGACAAAAAAACACCCCTTACCACGGATGAATTGCGGGTCCTGCGGCAGCACGTCATCACAGGGTATAACATTCTTTCCGGCGTGAAGGGACGCTTCTTCGACATTGCCAGAGACATTGTGCTTGAGCACCATGAAAACTGGGACGGCTCAGGCTATCTCGGCAAGGCCGGCGAGGACATCAGCATATACGCGAGGATCGTCAAGATCGCAGACGTATTCGACGCGCTTGTTTCAAAGCGCAGCTATAAAGACAAATGGAGCTATGAACGCGCCATCACCTACATCATGGAGCACAGCGGCACGGAATTCGATCCGGACGTCGTTCACGCGTTCATGGAGTGCGGCATGGAGCTGATTGAGCTGAAGGATGACGGCTTTGCCGAGAACGGCGACGACGGCACCGGGGAGGACGCATGAACACAAAACGGGGCCTGAAATATTTTATTATCGCGGTGTCGGCGGCGGTGACCCTCATTGCCCTGCTGTTTATCCTTTGGTGGATCATGCCTGCCTCACAGCTTTACATTGCCGTGCTGGACAAAACCGTTCCCGCAACGGCGGCGGACGGGCACAGTTACCTGGACGACGTGGACAATATCTACAGAAAGCACCTGGGCTTCAACTGGCTGCTGAACTATCACAAGATCCACAACCCTGAAAACGGGCAGAAATACAGCGAAACGAAAGACTATTACGGCTATCTTCTCAACAGCGCCTATGAACTGCAGCCGGAGGAACGGATGCTGGAGGACATGGAGGAGTTCCCGGACCTGCTGTATCTCAGCGACACGTATGGCACGGAGATCACGGAAGACAAGGGGATCAGCTCCGCTGAAATGAACATGATCTCCATGTGTTCCTACGCGGGCTCAACCGTTATCGGCGAACAGGACATCATGACCACCACGTCGACCGACGAAAAAGTCAGCGAACAGCTGCAGGAGCTGTTCGGCATCCATCAGACAGGCTGGGTCGGCAGATATATTTACGATCTGGCGGATCTGACGGACGTTCCCTACTGGGCGCCGCCGATGTATAAGGAAAAGTACGGCGTTGAATGGCGCTGCTCCGGCTCGGGGATCCTTTTGGTATCCAGCGACGGCGATATTCTGGTGTTTGAGGCGCGCAAGGATTTTGAGGACGATTCGCTTCTCAAGATCCGGGTGGCGGAGGACTACCGCAAAGAATTCGGCAAACGCAAAGTCAACTATTACTCATGGTTTGAGCTGATCGAGCCCGTCGGCAGCACCGAGACGCTGGCGGAGTATGAATTCAATTTCAATTCGACGGGCATGGAAAAATTCGCCCCGGTGTCCGATTCGCCGGTATTCACCGCGGTGACGCGGTCCCGCAGAACCGAAAACAGCGCGCCGACGTATTATTTCGCGGGCGATTTCGGCGACTACGTCAACGACCGCACGGTCACGAATTTTCTCGGAGCCAACATATTCTACCGGGCCGTTTCCGTTGACCGCGACGGCGACGTGACGCACTTTTTCTGGCATTTTTACGAGCCGTTCATGACCCGGATCATCAAGCAAGTCAAGAACGACCATTTGGTGACACACGCGACGGAGGAGGACGCGGACAAACCCGACGCCGAGGTGTCAAAGATCAGCGGAGGTTCGCTGGCCGCCATGACCGACAACGGCTGGGAAGCGTACCGCATCAAAGGCTTCAACGTCAGAGCGGAAGCCCCCGGCGACAACGAAAACTCCTTCTCCGGCGACTACCGCTACTATCAGGACCTGATCAGCGCCGTCGGCGAAATGGGAGGAAACACCGTCAGGGCCTACAGCCTCTACCCGCCGGAATTTTACCGCGCGGTCTATGAGCACAACGCCGACGACCCGGAAAACAGGATCCGTCTCATTCAGGACGTAACGCTGCCCGACAGCGTGGATGCGGACGGTCTCTTTACCGAGGAAGGGAAAGAGGCCATCCGGGCGGAGATCGCGCAGACCGTTGACGCGATCCACGGAAAGATCAAACTGACCAACGGCGAAAAATCGCTGCGTTACATCAATAACATGGCGGACGTCACGGTCTGCTATATCGTCTCGCCCGACCTGACGGAAGACCGGCTGAAGCAGCTGGCGGCGGATCGGAACGCCTCCTATGAGGGCAAATACCTCAGCGCCTCCGGCAACGGGGCAGAGGCCCTGCTGGCAATGATGGGCGATATGCTGCTGACCTATCACACCGAAACCTACGGCGTCACGCCAACGGTATTTCTGAAAGGCGACGCCGGAATGCTCACCGGCACGACCTGGGTACAGAACAACGCCCCATCGTTCAATCCCTCCGCCGTCACCGTCGCCGAAGCGGCCGCCGGCAAAGTCGGCGCGGCGTTCTCAGCAAAGTACAGCGATGCCCCCTATCTCGCGATCAGGGCCGTAAATCCCGATATGAACGCGAATGTGTACGGGCAGTATCTTGACGCCATCAAAGCGCATTCTTCCCTGCCCACCCTGATCGACGCGCTCGGCGCTTCGACCTGCGTCAACGTCTTTAACAGATCAAGTGAGGTATACGGGTTGAGCGAAGAAACGCAGGCCGCGCTGATCGTTTCCATGCTGCGCACGGTCGATGAACGTGACTTTGCCGGCGCGCTCATTGCGGACCTCAACGACACATGGGCGAGCGCCGGTCAGGAAGCGCGCGCTTATACCGTTCCGCCGTCGTCAACGGGGCTTTGGCATGACGTGACCGATCCGGCGCAGACGGCGGGCGTTCTCAGCGTCGACCCGGCCATGCCCACCGACATCGGTCTTGACCTGGCGCAGAACAACGAAAGAATGACCGATATGCAGCTGATGCGCAACGAAACGTATCTGTACGTCACGGTCAGCCTTGATACCGACGTTGACTACACCAAGGAACAGATGTTCATCGGCTTTGACACCTATCAGCGCAACAACGGCGAGTACTACTACGACACGAAATTCTTCGGCAACGCGCTGTCCGGCATGGAATTTATCATCAAATTCGAATCGAAGAACAACGCTTCGCTTTACTGCGTGCCTTCCTACAACAGGAACAAAGCGCAGCTGTCATCCGCCGAAAGCTATACGGCAAGCTATGAGCTTGTCATGCCGTTGAAATACGGCAGTTTCTCCATGCAGAATACGCAGTTCTTCCAGACCGGTAACACCGTGCATATCCGGCTCCCATGGGCGGCGCTCAATATCTCCGACCCGTCTCAGCGCATCGTTCTCAACGACACGACGCCGACGCTGACCGGACCGGACGACACGTATGAAACGACGCTGACCACCGGCCTTGTGGCCTCCGTATTCATCGGCGACATAGAAACAAAGGATACCAACTACGTCTTCCCTGCCGACAAGCAGTCGCCCGGCTACCGGCGCTATGAGTGGGCGGAATGGAAAAAGGAAAACGTAACATACACCATAACGGAAAAGGCCGCCGCGGAAAGCATCAAAAAATACTTTTCGGCGTCATAATCCGCAATCGCATCAAACAAGGGAGGGGAACGCATGACGTCCGAGCTGTTTGCCATCATTCTGCTGATATCGGGAATCGTGCTGATCCTTTTGGAGATGTTGTGGCTCTACGTGCTGTCGCAGCATCAGGAAGAGTATCTGAGCAGAAGAAACGATGAAACGAAGACCGCCAACGCGCTGCTTGACGCCGTGCTCGGCTCCCCTTCGCCGCATGCGCGGGAAAGCGAGATGCGCAACCTCGAAAAAACGGCGGCGCAAAGCAACGAGATGCTTCTGTGCATGGTGGCAGCCTTCACCAGATACAACAAAAACAGAGACAAACTGTCTGATGAGCGCAAACACGTTCTGGATGAGGCGCTTCTCCGCTTTGACCCGGTGCCCAAGCTCATCGCCGCCATGAAGCACGAGAACAAGTACACGCAGGCCTATATCTGCAGGTGCCTGGGCGATCTGAAAGCAAAGGACGCCGTCCCCGAGCTGCGGGACTGCCTGAAATCCAAAAATCAGACGCTCCGCTATAACGCCGGCATGGCGCTTTCCGCCATCGGCGATGAGGAGGGCGTGCTGCAGTTCCTGATGCTCTGTGAAAACGAAAAGGATTACAGCCCGCGGATCTTTTATGAGCTTATCAGCAAATACAGCGGCAACAAGGTGTCGCTCATCCGCAACTATTTTGCCAACGAGCCGGACGAGAACAGCCCGTACCGCAATCCGGACCTGTACGACCAGATGCGCGTCACGCTTATCCATGCCGTGCGGAACGACCGGCTGACCGAGCTGAAGGATATCTACATCGAAGGGTTCCTGGGCAAGCTGCCGCAGCTTCGCCTTGCCTGCGTGAAGGCCATGTCCGCCATCGGCACCATGGATCTGAAAAAGTATCTGATCATCGCCACGAGAGACAAGGACTGGCTCATCCGCCTTGCAGCCATTCCGGGGCTCGAAAAGATCGGCGACACCGATTCCCTTGAAACGCTGGCAAAGATCACGACCGACGAGCAGTGGTGGATCCGCCGCCGCGCGGCCGAGGCGCTGGTCCGCGCCGACGTCAAGATGCTTTACGTGGAAAAGATCATTCAGGAATATGACCGTTTTGCGGCTGACGCCGTTAAGGAAGTTCTTTATAAAATGTAAGGGGGGTATGCGGCATGATTATGAGCTTTATACGAAAATTCATTTTAGGGTTCAACTATTTCTGTATGGCGTACACCCTTTTGCTGACATTCGTTTACGTATTGCAGTTCGTCATCGCGATGATCAAGATCAAGCGGGACAGAAAAGAGGAGATCTCGGACGACTCCTCCCGCTATGAGGATTCCGACAACCTGATCCCCATCACCCTCATCATCCCCGCGTACAACGAGCAGGAGCACATCGTTCACAACGTGCTTTCACTGATGAAGCTGAATTACCCGGTATTTGAGATCATCGTCGTCAACGACGGTTCAAAGGACAATACCCACAAGGAAATGGTCGAATATTTCGACCTGAAGCAGATCGAAAAATCCATCAAGGTCGCCATTCCGACGCAGGAGATCCAGGGCGTTTATTATAACAAGAACTACCCGAATCTGCTGTATATCGACAAGCTCAACGGCGGAAAGAGCGACGCCCTCAACTGCGGCATCAACGCTTCATCCTATCCCCTGTTCGCCTGTCTGGACGCGGATTCGCGTATTGAGCGCGATTCCCTTCTCAAGCTGGGGAATATTTTCCTGAAGGACAGCTCCACCATCGTGGCCGGCGGTTTCGTCCGTATCGCGAACGGCTCCGTCGTGGAAGACGGCGAATGGCGCGAATTCAAGATTCCGAAGAAAATGATCGAACGGTTTCAGATCGTCGAGTACTTCCGCTCCTTCCTTTACGGACGCGTCTCCTGGGGCAACGCGCTGCTGATCGTATCCGGCGCCTTCGGCGTATTTCTCAAAGATGAAATCATCAAGATCGGCGGTTATAAGACGAACACAATCGGCGAAGACATGGAAATCATCGTCCGGCTGCACCATGAGCTTCGGAAGATGAAGCATAAAAAGGACCGGAAAAAGTATTCCATCAAATTCTGTCCGGACGCCGTCTGCTGGACCCAGGGCCCCATGTCGATGGACGACCTGCGGAACCAGCGCCGCCGCTGGCAGGTCGGCCTCCTCGATACGCTGATCCACCACGCCGGCATGACGCTCAACCCGAAGTACGGCACCGTCGGGATGCTCTCCTTCCCCTATAACTGGCTGTTTGAGCTGCTGGGGGCCGTCGTTGAGCTGCTGGGGTATTTCATCATTCCCTTCTCGCTGCTGCTGGGCGAGCTGAACATCTACTTCTTCCTGATCTACCTGCTGATCACCGTTACGGTGGGCTCCATGCTGTCCATCGGCGGCGTTCTGCTGGAGCAATACACCCGCAAGGGGCGCATGGCGCCGCACCAGACGATGACGCTGGCCTGCTACGCGATTCTGGAAAACTTCGGCTTCCGGCAGATCCTCGTTCTGTCAAGAGCACAGGGTATATTCAAATTCAAAAAGCTGAAAAACTCCTGGGGCAACATCAAAAGAAAGTCCTTCAATGAGGATTGATAACCGTTATCAAACGGGAAAGGCACGGTTCAATGAAAAAGGTTTGGGTCCCCGTCGGGCTGACGCTTGTCGTGCTGCTGCTGCTGGCGCAGCTGGGCATGCTGCAGAAGTTCGGTATCAACAAGGCCTCCATCAAAACAGAAGAGGCTCAGACGACAAAGTCCTCCGCCCACGGCGACGACGCCGGCATGTCTTATGCGACGGCCGGCGCCATCAGTTACCGTTTCAAGACGGAAGGCGACTATTTCTATGTGTATGAAGGCGACAAATGGAAGCAGATCTTTATCAAGGGCGTGAACATCGGCTCGGGAAAACCGGGCCTTTTCCCCGGCGAGCTGAACATCAGCTATGAGGATTATTACCGCTGGTTCGAAATGATCTCAGCAATGCACGCCAACAGCATCCGCGTCTACACCGCCATGATGCCGGACTTTTATCAGGCGCTGTACGACTTCAACACCAGCGGCACCGATAACCCCCTTTACATCTTCCACGGCGTATGGCTCAACGAGGACGACATTGCGACCCTCAACGACGTCTATGCGGAAAACAGCAAAATCCTGAACCAGTTCAAGCAGGACGCGGAGGATATGGTTGACATCATCCACGGCCATGCGACGCTGGCGGCCAAAAACGGCTACGCCTCCGGCGCTTACACCGCGGACGTCCACACCTGGCTTGCCGGATGGATCCTGGGGATGGAATTCGACCCCAACTTTATCAAAAACGTCAACCTGCTGCATCCCTCGCAGGATAAATACGACGGCAAATATATCTATTCGCAGGGCGCGACGCCGTTTGAGGCGTTCCTCACCGAGATCGGCGACGCAGTTGCCGTACGTGAATCCACACAGTACAAATGGCAGGCGCCCATCGCGTTTTCCAACTGGGTGACCACCGACCCGCTGACCCATCCGGAAGAGCCCTACATCGACGAGGACAGCGTGACTCTGAACACGGAGGCCATTAAATCCAGAACAAACTTCCTGCCGAACATGTTCGCCTCCTATCACGTCTACCCCTATTACCCGGACTCCATGAATCTGCAGAAGGATTACGTGGCCTATATTGACGACGAAGGCAAGAAAAACCCCTACGAAGCGTATCTGAAGGATCTGAAAATGGCGCACACCATGCCGATCCTCATCGCGGAGTTCGGCGTATCCACCGCGCGGGCTATGGCGCATGAGGGCCTGATGAATTACAATCAGGGCAAAATGGAAGAAACCGACGCCGGCAACGCCGTGGTCGATATGTTCCGTTCCATCTATAAAGCGAAATGCGCCGGCGGGATCGTATTCGCCTGGCAGGACGAATGGTTCAAACGGACGTGGAACAACGAGCTTTTCAACGACCATGAGCGGCGCCCCTACTGGTCCGACGTGCAGACCTGCGAGCAGATGTTCGGCCTTCTGTGCTTCGACCCCGGCGCGGAGCACGTTGGCGCGGTCATCAACGGCGCCCCCGACGAATGGAAGGATTCCGACGTCGTCGTAACGAACGACGCGGGAACGCTCTCCATGAAATACGACGAGGCTTACGTCTATTTCATGGTCAAACCCGCCGAGGGCTTTGACTTTGAGAAGGATACGATCCTGATCCCGCTCGACACGATCGCAAACCAGGGCAACACCTTTTATCAGGGGACGGACGTGAAGTTCACCGAGGCCGCGGATTTTCTGATCAGCATCAACGGGATGGAAAACTCCCGGATCATGTGCGACGCGTATTACGACGTGTTCTATTTCCTCTACGGCTATCAGTACAAAATGGTGCCGAACGTCGACGCGTACAAAACGAAGAATTCGGGCATCTTCAATCATATGAATATGTGTATCGGCTACGATATGGTCGTGCCCTCCACAAAGCAGGAGATCCCCTTCGCTTCCTATGAGACCGGCAAACTGGCCTATGGCATATCCGACCCCGAAAGCGAGGAATTCTATTCCCTTGCGGACTTTTACCAAAAGGACGGCGTCATCGAGATCCGCATCCCGTGGGAGCTGCTCAATTTCATGGACCCCTCCAATTCCCGCATCATGAACGACTTTTATACCGAGCAGTCAATCACGAAGACGGTTTTCAGCCAGTTCCGCGTAGGGCTCGGCATTCAGGGCAAAACGGGCAACGAGATATCCATGGACAGCACATTCTCCTACACCCCCTGGGGGACAAAGCCCACCTCGCATGAACGACTGAAAAAATCATATTATATATTACAGGATGCGCTTCCGGAAATAGGGTGAATCAATGAGATCTATTTTTAAAAGTGTCGCCTCCGTTCTGCTCGCAGCCGCCACCGCTTTGCTGGCAAGCTGCGGGCAGAGGGAATATGAAATCGTCGACGGCAACGGCAACACCGTTCAGAACGCCGACTATACGGCGCCGGAATTCCATATCGAAGAAAAAACAAAAACGTCACCCGATACGGGCGGCGTTGATGTTGTTTTTATCGCCGACGGGGAAGACGGCATTTTTTACAGAAAAGACGGCGACACGCTGCGGTCGTTCTACGTCAGCGGCGTCGACATGGGGCTTTCCGCCGCGACGACCGACCTGGACGACCCTGACGTGCCCTATGAGACGTATCTCGAATGGTTCGCGCAAATCAAAGAGATGCACGCCAACACGGTGCGGGTATTCACCGAGATGCCCCCGCAGTTTTACAGCGCGCTGCTGGATTACAACACGCAGCACGCGGACGATCCGCTGTACCTGATGCACGGCATATGGTTCCCGGAGAACTACATGTGGGATTACCCGATGGAGGCGTTCGACGAGGACGAGGTCGTGATCAGGGCGTTTGAGAAATCGGCGCGGGAGATCTGCAACGTGGTTCACGGCAATTGCAAGGGCATCACCTACGGCAGGCAGCAAAACGTGGATTACAGCTATGACGTATCAGAGTGGCTTGTCGGCTATATCCTCGGCCTTGAGTGGAGCGCGGATTTTGTCGACGCGACGAACGCCCACACGGACATGGCCGCTTTTGAGGGGGAATACCTCAAGACAAGCGCCGACGCCGCGCCGTTTGAAGCCTTTTTGTGCCGCATCGGCAACACGCTGATTGCCCACGAAACCGAAAACTACGGTTCGCAGACGCCGGTCGCCTTCCTGAACTGGATGACGACCGATCCCCTCACCCACGACAACGAACCCTATCCGGAGGAGGACCAGGCCTCGGTCGACACGGAAAACATCCTTGCGACCGAGCTGTACGCCGCGGGGCTGTTCGCGGCGTTGGATATCTACCCCTATTACCCGGAATTCATCAACTACCAGCCGGAGTACGCGGGCTACACGGATCCGCTCACCGGCCGTCAGAACAACTACAAGGCGTACCTGCTTGATCTGAAAAAGGCGTACTCGGTCCCGATCATCGTCGCAGAGTTCGGCGTGCCCACGTCCCGCGGGGTTGCCTCCGAAAGCGTTCTGGGCTACAACCAGGGCGGGCTTACCGAGCAGGAGCAGGGCATGTACGTCAGCAACATGATCGTCGATATCGCCTCCTCCGGCTATGCGGGCAGCCTTATTTTCTCCTGGCAGGACGAGTGGTTCAAGCAGACCTGGAACACCTTCCGCTACGGCGCGAAAAACCCGGCGACCAGAACGCCGAACGTTATGAGCGCAGAGCAGAACTACGGCATTTTAGCGATGTTGCCCGGCGCGGAGGACGCCGTCGTCATCGACGGCGACACGGCGGAGTGGACGGACGCCGACGTGGTTTTTGAATCGGACGCCGCTACCCTGAGCGCCAAAACAGACGAGGGTTACCTCTATCTTTACGCCAAACTGAAAGGGCGCGGCACGTTTGACAACACAAAGCTTTTCATCCCCGTGAGCACGCTCGGGATCGGCAGCGGCGCATATACGGCGGAAAAGCTCACCTTTGACCGGCCGGCGGACTTTATTCTCTGTCTGGACGGCAAAGAAGGCTCAAAGGTGCTTGTCGACGAATACTATGATTTCTTCCAGTATCGCTACGGATGGATCATGGGCTGGGTCATTACCGACAACAACTTCGGCGTCAAAGATACCGGCGAATACGTGCCCCAGCGCCAGTGGGTCACCGGCGAGCTGGAGCTGCCCGCCACCGGCGAAACCGTTCCGCCCATCATCAACGAATCCGGCCGTCTCATTTTCGGTACGACCGATCCCAACAGCAAGGCCTACAACTCCCTCGCCGACTTCACCTACAAGAAAAACGTTGCGGAGATCCGCATCCCGTGGTATCTCCTCAACGTCCTGAACATCCGTGAAGGCGTGTGCGTCAACGACTTTATGAAAGAGAACGCCGAGGGAACGGCGTTGTTCACCCAGGTGCTCGTCGGCGCGGGGCTGACCGGCGAAAGCATATCGCTACTGCCGGTGACGGTTGAGCCGAAGGACGCCAGCGAATACCACACAAGGCTCAAGCACTCCTATGAGATCATTTCCGCTACGCTCAAAATGCTGCA
>CAMVNL010000042.1 GCA_947168785.1 uncultured Clostridia bacterium
TAATTTTGTGCTTTACAAAGCAATACCGTTGTGATACAATATCGTTAGTGCTTGCTAACCTGTAAAGGGGATCTCAGCTTTCGGAAACAGGAGGTTCCGGCATGCTTTTAACCGTTTTTCTTGCGATTGTATTTTGCGCGGCGATCACGCTGCTGCTGATTTCAGCGGTTGCTTTCGTTCGGGACAACAGGTTTTTCTCTTCCGCGCCGAAAGAAGTGCGCCGATCGTTACAGACAAGAGACAAAGAGTTGTTTTACGGCGCAAGAGCGATCGGCTGGGTACTGATGACGATCAGCATATTGATCATATTGGGGATCGGGGTCGTCTCTATATGGGACGGCTTCAGAAACGACTACACCTTTTTCCGCTTCTTTCTCCGCTTTGTCACGATCTTTACGATCTATAAACTCTACGACATGATCTTCTTCGACTGGTTCCTGCTCTGCAAATTCCATTTCTTCCAGCATTACTATCCTGAAACCGCCGATGCGCTGAAAAACAGAAAATACGGCTTCAACATCAAAAGCCAGCTGCTCAAGCTGTTGGTGATTTTCCCGGCGGCTTCGGCGCTGGCGGCATGGATCTGCACGCTGTTCTGATTGAAAACCCATCTCTGACGCGGTTGTATGAGAAGAAAAATGCTGTGACGCTAATGAAATAGAGGTGACGCAACTATGAAAACGGTGATTCTCGGTCTGCTGATTCCTTTTTTCGGAACGGCCCTTGGCTCCGGCTGCGTGTTCTTTATGCGGAAGTCTCTCAATGAGAACGTCCAGAAAGCCCTCAGCGGCTTTGCCGCGGGGGTGATGGTAGCGGCGTCGGTCTGGAGCCTGCTGATCCCGGCGATGGAACAGTCGGAGGGGATGGGCGTCTGGGCGTTCCTTCCCGCTTTTATCGGCTTCTGGCTGGGCATTTTGTTCCTGCTTCTGCTGGATCACGTGATCCCGCATCTGCACCGGAACGCCAAACAGGCGGAAGGCCCCAAAAGCAGACTTGCCCGCACCACGATGATGGTACTGGCGGTTACGCTGCACAATATCCCCGAGGGCATGGCGGTCGGCGTCGTTTACGCGGGACTGCGCTCCGGGTATGCGGAGATCACGGCGGGCGGCGCCCTTGCGCTGGCCATCGGCATTGCGATACAGAACTTTCCCGAGGGGGCCATCATCTCCCTGCCGCTGCACGCCGAAGGCGAAGGTAAGCGCAAGGCATTTGTTTACGGCGTGCTTTCCGGCGCGGTGGAGCCGGTTTTCGGCTTCGTTACCGTGCTGGCGGCGGGGCTGATCGTTCCGGCGATGCCGTATCTGCTGAGCTTCGCCGCCGGCGCAATGCTCTACGTGGTGGTGGAGGAGCTGATCCCGGATATGGCGCAGGGCCGGCACTCCCACGTGGGCGTGCTGATGTTTACGCTGGGCTTCAGCCTGATGATGGCGCTGGACGTGGCGCTGGGATAAACGCCGGGAAAAACGGAACAATTATTACTTCGGCAATTAAATATTGCAAAACCATATTGAACGTTTCGTTATTGCCGAAGTAATGATCCGCCATGTTTTTTGCCGCAAACCGGCAAAAAACGGCGTTAAGATTGATTTATTAATGCGGCAGATTGTATTCATTCTTTTGAGATATTTAATTGCCGCATTAATAAAACCGAAAGGCTGCGTTTACGGAGGCAGTCATTCTATGAAAAAGGTGGGAACTATATGAAACCGGATTCAATAAGAAGCGGCAGCGACGTCATTCAGATGCGGAGCGACTCAATAAGGAGCGACAGCGACGTCATTCAGGAGCGAAGCGACTCAATAAGGAGCGACAGCGGCGACTATAAAAACTGGGTGCCGAAAAGTATGGTCATAGGGCTGTCCGGCGGAACGCTCGCCGCGTTCGTCCTGTTTTTGCTTTTCGGCGCGACGGGAATGATTTTACAGGGGACGCCGCGGCTGATCTGCGCCATTTTGTTCGGCGCCGGCACGCTCGTTTTACTGTTTTATACGTGCTGGATGGCCGCCCTGCACCGCACGTTTGACTATAACGGGAAGCGCAAGCTGGCGAAGACGATCATCGACGGCACCGCCAAATACGTCAAACTGCCGGAGGGCGGAACGGGGCTGGACGTGGGCTGCGGCAGCGGCGCGCTGACGATCGCCGCCGCGAAGCGGAACCCGAAAGCGGCCATGGTGGGCTGCGATATCTGGTCCGGCGCGTACAAGGCGGCCTTTTCAAAGAGGCGCTGCGAGGAAAACGCGAAAGCGGAGGGCGTACCGAACGTCCGTTTTACGGAGGGCAACGCGATCCGTTTGCCGTTCCCGGATGAAAGCTTCGACGCGGTAACGAGCAACTACGTCTATCACAACATCGCCGGGCACGACAAGCAGCAGCTTCTGCTGGAGACCCTGCGCGTGCTGAAAAAGGGCGGGACCTTTGCGATCCACGACCTGATGAGCGAAGCCCGCTACGGCGATATGAATGCCTTTGTGAAAGCGCTGAAAGCGCAGGGATACGAAGACGTCCGGCTGATCGACACGGCGAACGGCGCGTTTATGGGCAAAAAAGAAGCCAAATGGCTCGGGCTTGCCGGTTCCGCGCTGCTCGTCGGGAAGAAATAAACACTGTCACGCTTTCCCGGTCCGATGCAGGAGAAAGCGTTTTTCTCCGACTGCCGGTTAGCCAAATCTAACCATACGATGAGGCATTTTGTAATTTGTGAAAAACAAGATACCTGATTTATTAATGCGGCAATTAAATATTTCTGAAAAGAAACGTAATCTGCCGCATTAATAAATCAATCATAACGCCGTTTTTTGCCGTAACACGGCAAAAAACATGGCGGATCATTACTTCGGCAATAACGACACGGTCAATGAATTTTTGCAATATTTAATTGCCGAAGTAATAAAAAAGGAGAAGAGACGCATGGGATTATTTAAGGATTACGTCAGCCAGACAAGAAAGCCGGAGGGATTCCTCGGAAAAATCATGCTCAGCGGGATGAACGGCGGCCACGCGAATCTTGCCGACTGGGGCATGACGCATCTGCCGTCTTTGGCGCCGTCGGAGATCGCGGATCTCGGCTGCGGCGGCGGGCGCAACATCGGCGAGCTGCTCAAGCGGTATCCCCACGCGCATGGAACGGCGCTGGATTTTTCCGCCCTTTCCGTGGAGAAGGCCGTGGCTTACAACCGTGCCCTGATCGACGCCGGCCGCTGCGTGGTTTGCGAAGGGGACGTATCGGCCCTCAAACTCCCGAAGGAACATTTTGAACTTGCCACGGCCTTTGAAACCGTCTATTTCTGGCCGGGTCTTACGCGCTGCTTTTCCGAGGTCGCGAAGATTCTGAAGCCCGGCGGTTTTTTCCTCATCTGCAACGAATCGGACGGCACGGACAAAACGAGCCTGAAATTTGAGAAGATCATCGACGGGATGAAAAATTACACCGCAGAGGAGATCGAAAAAGCGCTGAAGGCCGCGGGCTTTACGGAGGTGAAAAGCGTCCACCATCCGACAAAACCGTGGATCGCGGTCCTGGCGAGGAAAAATTAAGGAGAGCGAATTGATGGAACAGAAAACGCATATTGAAAGAAATACGGTTCAGGAAACGCTGGTCATCCCGCTGTACGGACGCAAGCTCTGCACCGAGCAATTCCCCCGGTTGTTCAGGGATGACAAGGCGGTGGAGCTGATCGGCCGCATCGACTATGATTTCTCCGCGCTGGCGGCAAAATCCAGGAGCTTCGCGCATCGCTTCGGCGCGCTGGAGGTGGCGATGCGGGAAAACGACCTGATGGCCGAGGCGAAGGTTTATCTCAAAACACACCCGAAGGCGACGATCGTCAACCTCGGGTGCGGGCTGGATCAGACCGCCGAGAACTGCGACAACGGTCTTTGCGGCATCGTGAACTTAGACCTGCCCGACGTGATCAAGGTCAGGAACCGGCTTCTGCCGGACGGCGGAAGGGTGAAAAACGTGGCCGCCGACCTCAACGACTTTTCCTGGTTTGATAAAATCGACGCCGAAAACGGCGTCTGCTTCCTCGCCGCGGGCGTGTTCTACTATTTTAAAACCGGGGATATCAAAAAGCTGTTCACCGCCATGGCGAAGCGCTTTCCGGGCGGCCGGCTCGTCTTCGACGCGGCCGGCAAACGCGCCGTGAAGATCATGCTGAAAACCTGGGTAAAGGACGCGGGCGTCACCTCCATTGCGGACTTTTTCAGCGTGGACAGCGTGGAAGCCGATATTCTGCCGTGGATGGCGAACGCCGAGGTTTCGTATCGCGGCTATATGCTCGGCTACCACGACCTGAAGGACCCGAGCGTGCCCGGCGCGTTCCGTCTGCTTGCGAAACTCGCAGACGGCTTTATGAAAATGCGGATCATCCGCATGGATTTTACAACATGAAGGAGGCGCCCCATGCTGACGGTCCATGAATTCGGGAAAGAAAACAACAATACCGTCGTGCTATTTCATCCCCTGGGCGTGTGGTGGGATATCTTTGAATACGTGATCCCACTGCTGGAAAAGGATTTTCACCTGGTGATCCCGGCCATGCCGGGGCACGACCCCGATCAGCCCCGGACGGATTACACGAGCGTTGAGCGGATCAGCGCCGATATGACGGCGTGGCTCACGTCCCGCGGCTTACGGAACGTATCGTGCCTTTACGGCTGCTCCATGGGCGGCAGCGTGGTGATCCGTATGCTGGCGGAAGGCCGCATACAAACCGACTGCGCCGTGATCGACGCGGGCATCACGCCCTACCGGCTGCCAAAGCCCCTCACTTATGCGATCGGGGCGAAAGATTTTCTGATGACGGAATTTGGCAAGCACATGCGCGTTTCTGCGCTGAAAAGCGTGTTCGACCCCTCCAAATATTCGGAGGAGAACCTGAAATACGTGAAAAAGGTGCTCTCCGCCATGAGCGCGACAACGATATGGCGCGGGTTTTATTCCTGTAATAATTATTCCATGCCCTCTCCCGCGGCGCGCCCCTCCTGTCCCGTGCAGTATTGGTACGGCGCGGAGGAGAAGAAGGCCCGCAAAAAGGATATCGCATACGTCAAAAGGATCTTTCCCGCAACCCGGTTCGTGGAAAACAAGGGGCAGGGCCACGCGGAATTTTTCACTTTGCACCCGGCGGCGTTCGCATCGCGGCTGACCGCGCTGATTGAGGACAGCAAAAAAGGAGGCGCTTTGATTTGAGCATCACGGCAAAGCTGCTGTATTACGCTTTGAAGACCTCGGGAATCAAGAAAAAACACACCCTCCCGGAGTCGGCGTTTCTGGAGCAAGTCCGCAAAATGAACAAAAACCGCGGCTTTTACGTTCCGAACAACAAGAAGGCGATCTATCAAACGCATGAGGTGCTGGGGCACAAGTGCCTGATCGTGCAGACAAAAGAAACGCCCGCCGCACGCGCGATCCTCTATTTCTTCGGCGGCGGCATGATGCTCGGCCCGGACAAGGGCGACGTGGACGTCGTTGTGCGGCTCGCCGACAAGACGGGCTGCGATATCTGGTTCCCCAAGTATCCGCTCTGCACCGACCACTGCATCACCGAGACCTATGAGATGGTTTACGAATGTTACAAACAGATGATCGGGCGCTACGGCGCGGGGAATGTGAGCACCTGCGGCTTTTCCTCCGGCGGGGCGCTGGCCATCGGCGTGGCGGCCTACAACAACGCGCAGGCCCAAAAGCTCCCGCAGCCCCGGCATATCGTGGCGGTCTCCCCGGGCGAGGTGCCGTGGAACGACGCCGAACGTGCCGTGATGCAGGCGAACAATCCAAAAGACGTCATGGTGGATTACGCCTTTATGGAAAAGGTGGAAAAATTCGAGCGGCACGGCAGAGACGACGTGCCTGACTATATGATCCATATTTCAAAAGGGGATCTGTCCGGCGTCGATCACATCCATTTCGTTTACAGTACCGACGAGGTATTGTACGGCGCAAAACAAAACTTTACGGACGCGTGTGAAACATACGGCGTAAAATATACGGTCCGGGAGCGTTCCGGCATGATCCACTGCTACGCCATGCTTCCGTATTTTAAGGAAGCGAAAGCGGATTTCGAGGAGATCGCGCGCATCCTGACCGCATAAAGGAAAGAGGGGTTCGTTTTGGCGGATAAAATACAAAGCGCGTACAAAGCTTCAAAAAATATTTACGACGACGTGCTGACGCAGGGCAGCTTTTTTTCGAGGTTCTATATCAGGCTCTTCTGGAGCGGGACCGACGACAACGAGATCGCCCGCCGGGTGCTCTCCTTTATTCCGGAGGATTTTCACGGCGCGCTGCTGGACGTGCCGGTCGGCACTGCCGTGTTTACCGCGAACGCGTGGCGAAGCCTGAGCGACGCCGCGATCACCTGCCTTGATTACAGCGAAGATATGCTCGACGGGGCGCGGGCGCGGCTTTCCGGCTGCGAACACGTTTCTTTCGTGCAGGGGGACGTTGGCGCGCTGCCGTTTGCGCCGGAGACGTTCGATATCGTTTTCAGCATGAACGGCTTTCACGCCTTCCCCGATAAGGAAAAAGCCTTTTCCGAGACGGCGCGCGTGCTGAAGCCCGGCGGCGCTTTCATCGGCTGCTTTTATATCCGGGGCAAATCGAAAATCACAGACTGGCTGGTCAACAATATCCTGTCGAAAAAAGGCTGGTTCACCCCGCCGTTTCAAACGGAAGAAGAACTGCGGCGGAGGCTTACGCAGCTTTACAGCAGGGTGGAACTGGATACGGATGGTTCCATCGTCTGTTTCAACTGTGTGAAATGAAAGGAGCAGGCTCATGAAATACGTCGGTATGCCGCTGGGCATGTGGATCTTATACAAACCATCCTTCCGGGATCATCTTGTCAGCGTGTTCGGTTATTCCGCACAGGAGGCAAAAGAGATTTCGGCGTCGGCAAAGCAGCGGTACCTGGCAATCATCAAAAAAATCCCCGCCTTTGAAAAAAACGACCGTTTTCAGATGAACATCGTGAGCTGCGCCATGCTCTCGGCGTTTGTGCTGAGTATGCCGCGCCGCCCCACGGTGGAAAAGCTCACCGTTTTTTACAATGACGCGATGATGACCGCCCCCACCAGATGGTTCTGCCGGATGAGCGGGAAACAGAAGTTTTCGGAAAAAGACGTGCAGGGAATGAAAGAAACCGCCGCCCTGAAGGCGGCGGACCGGAACCCCTATTCGTGGAATATGGAGTTTCTGCCATATCCGGACGGCAGCGGTTACGAGGCCCGCTTCACTAAGTGCGGCATCTGCACGCTGATGAAAGAAGAGGGTCTTTATGATCTGGTTCCGGCCATGTGCCGTCTTGACTACGCAATGGCAGACGCCGGCGGCGCGTCCGATTTTGTGCGGGAATACACCCTTGCCTCCGGCGGCCCTTACTGCGACTGCGGATACAAAAAGAAGAGGTAAAAAAAGCACAGGCCCGACTTCGTTTGCCGCCTGTGCTTCTTCTTTGTCCCTGCCGTTTACGCCAAAGCCGCGCCAAGCTCTTTGCAGTTGGCCGTCGCTTCGTCGTCCGGCGCGTCGTTGCAGATGACGCTTTCGGCGGCCAGTACCGCGCCGATCTCCTTGCAGCGGGTTTCCCAATTCCGCATCCATTCGCCGTCTCCCCAGCCGTAAGAGCCGAAGAGGGCGATCTTCTTTCCGTTCAGCGCCGCTTCACAGGCGGAGAACATGGGCTCAAATTCGCCGTCCTCCAGCTCTTCCACCCCCATGGAGGGGCAGCCGAAGGCGATGGCGTTAAAGGCGTCGACCTGGGACGCGTCGAACGCGTCGGCGGTGAAAAGCGTCGCGTCCGCGCCGGCGGCCTTCGCGCCCTCCAGCACGGCGTTTGCCATGGCCTCCGTATTGCCTGTTCCGCTCCAATATACAACTGCGATTTTACTCATTCCGATAACCTCATTTCGTTCTGATTTTATTTAAACGGCCACGATCAGCCGCTCAATGCTCTTTCCCTGCGCGTACTGCGCGGTATAGACGGCGGTGCACTTTTTGAACCGGTCAAAGGTTTTCCGCGCCGCGGCCTCGTCCCCGTAGACCTTCCAGCAGCCGACGCACTTGCAGTTTTCCGCCTTGTTGCAGATGAATCCAGCCACGTCCTCCGGCGGATAGCCGAGAAAGAGGCCGATCTCGTGGGGAAAATCCTCCTCCTCCCGGAGCTTACGCCGCAGACAGGCGATGCAGGTTGCGGGACATTCCGGCTGATAGCCGCCCTCCGTCAGAATAGCGACAGCGGTTTCATGCAGCAGATCCTCTGCCAGCTTCCCGGGCCGGTAAACGTACAGCAGCGCCCGACCGTTCCGGTAGCGGAGCGGCACCACGTGCAGCCCCTTGCTGCGAAAGCGTCTGTTCAGCGCACAGACGCTTTTGCGCAGGTGCGCTTCGCTTTCAAACGCGTCGTTATACATATTCCCTGTTTTCATGCCCGCCAGCGTCGGCGCGCAGTGACGGATCAACATTTCCTCTGACATCCTGCACCATCCACAGTTAGCAAATGCTAACCTTTATCTTAAAAAATAGTGGTTAGTTACTGCTAACCACTTGTGATTATATCAGATCGATCATGGGTTGTCAACTGTTTTTTCAGAATCCGGGCGACAGCGTTCCTTTTTCAATGATGAAGACGCGATCCGAGTCGGCGGCGGTGGCGAGATCCACCCCCTGAAGGTGGCTGGACTCCGGCAGCCGCGCGGCGCTCTTCGCCATGCTGAAGACGGTCTCCCGGTCGGCGTATCTTTGTATATTTGCCCGTAAAAAATAGAAGAAAAACCGCTCCGACGGCAGTGATTTTTTTCGATGATAGGCAACGCTTTTCCGAAAAAGGTTTCCTAAGTAACCAAAATAAAAAATCTGCCCATTGCTTCAGGCTGTAGAAATACATATAATTAAATCAGAAAATAAGAAACGGCAGTTTCCAAATCCAAAAGGGAGGAACAACACAATGGCAAAAACACTGATCGCCTATTTTTCCAGGGCGGACGAAAACTATTTCAGCGGCTCCATGCGGTACGTGAAAACGGGCAACACCGAAATCGTGGTCAACAAAATAAAACAGATGATCGACGCGGATACGTTCAAAATCGAGATGAAGCGCCCCTATTCCCCCGCGTATATGACCTGCATCGAAGAGGCGAAAAAGGACCTGCAGGCAAAGGCGCGCCCGGAGCTTGTCTCGCTTCCGGCGTCCGTCGCGCAGTACGATACGGTCATTCTGGCTTATCCGAACTATTGGGGCACCATGCCGATGGCGGTCTATACGTTTCTGGAAGCCTTCGATTTCACCGGCAAGACCATTCTGCCCCTGTGCACCCACGAGGGCAGCGGCATGGGCGGCAGCGAACGGGAGCTGAAAAAGGTTTGCCCCGGCGCGACCCTGAAAAAGGGGCTGCCGATCGGCGGCGGCAGCGCGGGAAGCTCGGACACTGCGGTCAAACGCTGGCTTGCCGACAACGGCCTGCTGTAATACACACGCGAGATCAAAAACTAAAATCATAGCGGAGGAACTATCACGATGGAATACATGACTTTGAACAACGGGATCAAATGCCCTGTGGTTGGCATTGGCACCTTTATGCTCTCCCCGGCTCAGGCGGAAAACAGCGTCAGAGAAGCGCTGAAAATGGGCTACCGCCTGATCGACACGGCGAACGCCTACGTCAACGAGCGGGCGGTGGGCCGCGGCATGCGGGACAGCGGCGTCAAGCGGGAAGAGATCTTCCTTTCCACCAAGCTCTGGCCCAGCGAGTATGAGAACCCGAACGCCGTAAACGAAACGCTGGAACGTCTGGGCGTCGACTGCGTTGACCTGCTCTATATCCACCAGCCCGCCGGGAACTGGCTGGCCGGCTACCGGCAGCTGGAAAAAGCGTACAAAGAGGGCAAGGCGAAGAGCATCGGCATTTCCAACTTCGAGGGCGAATATATCGCGGAGCTTCAAACCAAATGGGAGATCGTGCCCCAGTTGATTCAGGTAGAAGCGCACCCCTACTTCACGCAGAAAGAGCTTCGCCATACGCTGGATAAGTATGGCGTCAAGCTCATGAGCTGGTACCCGCTGGGTCACGGCGACAGATCCCTGATCGAGGAGCCGGTCTTTGCCGCGCTTGGCAAAAAGTACGGCAAAACGCCCGCGCAGGTGATCCTCCGCTGGCACACCCAGATGGGCTTTGCGGTCATCCCCGGCAGTAAGAACGTAGACCATATCCGGGACAATCTGAACATCCTTGATTTCACGCTGACGGATGAGGAGATGGCCCAAATCGCAAAGCTGGATAAGGGCGAGCGCTACTATCACCGCACCGAGGCGCAGCTAAAGCAGTTCGCGGGCTGGCAGCCGGATTTTGAAAAGGCGTAAGCGGCTGTGAAAAAACTTGCGGTCAAAAAAAT
>CAMVNL010000043.1 GCA_947168785.1 uncultured Clostridia bacterium
GGAATTCAGCGGCACGGTGCGGTTGAACACCGGTGCCCCGGGTTTGGAATCGGGGTCGACGCAGAAGTAGCCGGTGCGCATGAACTGGAAGGCGCTGCCGGTTTCGGCGCTCGCCGCGTCCGGCTCCACCAGGCAGTCTTTACAGACGACCAGCGATTCCGGGTTGATGGCGCTTTCAAACTCCTCGTCGGAGAGGGAGGCGGGGTCCTCCGCGTTGAACAGGCGGTCGTAGAGGCGCACCTCGGATTTCACGAAGTCCGGGCCCGCCCAGTGGATGGTGCCCCGCACCTTGCGGCCGTCGGGGGCGTCGCCGCCCTTGGTTGCCGGGTCGTAGGTGCAGTGGAGGCAGGTCACCTCACCGTTCGCATCCGTCTCATAGGAGGTGCAGGTGAGGAAGTAAGCGCCCTTGAGCCGCACCTCGTTGCCGGGGTACATACGGAAGTATTTCTTCGGCGGGTCGATCATGAAGTCGGACTTCTCGATCCAGATTTCCTTCGCGAAGGTCACCTTCGATTTGCCGAATTCCGGGTGGTCCGGGTGGCGGTCCAGCTCCAGCGTCTCGGTCTGCCCCTCGGGGTAGTTGTCGATGATCACCTTCAGGGGATCCAGCACCGCCATGGCACGGGGGGCGTTGGCGTTCAGCTCGTCCCGCACGCAGGCCTCCAGCAGGCCGTAATCCACCACGGAGAAGGCCTTGGACACGCCCACCTTTTCAATGAACGCCCGCAGCGCCTTGGCCGGGTAGCCGCGCCGTCTCATGCCGCAGATGGTGGCCATGCGGGGATCATCCCAGCCGGAGACCATGCCGTCCTTCACTAGGCGGATATTCTTGCGCTTGCTGGTGATGCAGTAGTTGATGTTCAGCCGGGCAAACTCGATCTGACGGGGCGGCTCGGCAAAGCCGATCTGCTGAATGAACCAGTCGTAGAGAGGACGGTGGTTCTCGAATTCCAGCGAGCACAGGGAATAGGTCACGCCCTCCTTCGCGTCGGAAAGGGGATGGGCGAAATCGTACATGGGGTAGACGCACCACTTGTCGCCGGTGTGGTGATGGTGGACGTGCATGATGCGGTAGATGGCCGGGTCCCGCATATTCATGTTAGGGCTGGCCATGTCGATCTTGGCCCGCAGCACCTTTTCGCCGTCGGCGAACTCCCCGGCGGTCATGCGGGCGAAGAGGTCCAGGTTCTCCTCCACGCTGCGGTCCCGGTAGGGGCTGTTCTTGCCGGGCTCGGTCAGGGTGCCCCGGTATTCGCGCATCTGCTCCGGCGTCAGGTCGTCCACGTAGGCCTTGCCCTCTTTAATGAGCTTGACGGCGCATTCGTAGATGAAATCGAAGTATTCGGAGGCGTAGTACACGTTGGCCCATTTGAAGCCCAGCCACGCGATATCCTCCTTGATGGATTCCACGTACTCCACGTCCTCCTTGGAGGGGTTGGTGTCGTCCAGCCGCAGGTTGCAGATACCGCCGTATTTTTCCGCGGTGGCGAAGTCGATGCAAATGGCCTTGGCGTGGCCGATGTGGAGATAGCCGTTGGGCTCCGGCGGGAAGCGGGTCTGCACGCGGTTGTTCACCCCCGCGGCCAGATCCTCGTCGATGAAATCGTGGATAAAATTGGAATTGAGAGCGTTTTGTTCGTCCATATTCTGTCTCCCGTTTATGGTTTTCCGGTAGCGCGGCACCTCAGTGCCGCTTTCAGCGTAAACAACTGTATATAAAGCTTGGTGTGATGCCGCTTTCCCTGTTTCGGATTCCTGAAAAACGATCCGACAGAAAGCAACATTCGTCAACAGCGGCACTGAGGTGCCGCGCTACGGGGTTATCCCAGCTTTTCGATCGCCGCTTTCACCCTTGCGACCGTCTCCTCTTTTCCGAGGATCACGGCGAGGTCGGTTCCTCCTCCCGGCGTGCTTCTCGTCCCCGCCAACGCGATGCCCAGGGGGTACAGCAGCTTGCCGTTCTTGATCTCAAGCTCGGCGGCCTTTTCGGCGCAGGCGGCAAAGATGGTTTCCGGCGTCCAGTCCGTCACGCCCTCCAGCAGGGGCAGCAGGGTCTGCAGCGCCTCCAGCGCGCTCTGCGGGTCGGTCTTCATCTTCTTGTTGCAGTACAGCTCGTTATCGTACTCCGGCACGCCGGCGATAAAGCCGATCTGCTCCGGGATCTCCCCCAGCACCTCGGTGCGGGGCTGCAGATTCTTGCACAGCAGGGGCAGGTCTTTGATTTTCGCCAGCAGCTCGTCGCCGATGACGGGCTTCGCCAGCTCGATGAACTTCTCCGGCGCAAGGGCCTTGATGTATTCAAAGTTGATGTGGCGGAGCTTCAGCGGGTCGAAGATGGCCGGGGACTTGCTGATCCGCGCCGGGTCCCAATCCTCGATCATTTCCTGCAGCGAGAAGATCTCCTTCTCGCCCTCCGGGCTCCAGCCCAGCAGCAGCAGGTAGTTGAGCACCGCTTCGCTGAGATAGCCCTTGGCGACAAGGTCCTGATAGCTGGCGTCGCCGTTGCGCTTGGACAATTTCTGGTGGGCGTCCTTCATGACGGGCGGGCAGTGGATATACACCGGCGGTTCCCATCCGAAGGCCTCATAAAGCAGGTTGTATTTCGGCGTGCTGGACAGGTACTCGTTGCCCCGCAGCACGTGGGTGATGCCCATCAGGTGGTCGTCAATGACGTTGGCAAAGTTGTAAGTGGGCATACCGTCGGATTTCAGCAGTACCTGATCCTCCAGCTCCTTGTTGTCCACCTCGATATGGCCGTAGATCAGGTCGTCAAAGCTGGTCTTGCCCTCCAGCGGCATCTTCTGGCGGATGACGTAGGGCACGCCGTTTTTCAGGTTTTCTTCTATCTCTTCCTTGGAGAGGTCGCGGCAGTGGCGGTCGTAGCTGCCCACCGCCTGCCCCGCGGCCATCTGCTCCTCGCGCATTTTTTCAAGGCGCTCCTCGGTGCAGAAGCAGTAGTAGGCCTTGCCCTCGGCCACCAGCTTTTCCGCCCACTCCTTGAAAATGCCCATGCGCTCGCTCTGCACGTAGGGCCCCACGTCCCCGGGCTTGTCCGGCCCTTCGTCCCACAAAAGGCCCGTCTCGGTGAGGGTCTTGTAGATCACGTCCACCGCGCCCTCCACCTTGCGGCCCTGGTCGGTATCCTCAATGCGCAGGATAAACGTGCCGCCGCCGTGCTTGGCGGTGAGGAAAGTATACAGCGCCGTCCGCAGGTTGCCCACGTGCATATAGCCCGTGGGGCTGGGCGCGAATCTCGTTCTGACGTTGTTCATCTTCTGATTTCCTTTCGGGGTTCATTCATCATGATAGAAAATTACATTTTATTATAATACATTATGACAGAAAAGTAAACTGTTTTTTCGGTTTCTTTTCAGCGAATCCGCTGTCCTTCCGGGGGATCCCGTTTTTTGCTTTTCAGTCTGAAAGCAACGCCGTACAAATTCCGGCGTCGACTTTCCCGATTTTCATGTCGCCATATTGCGCCTCTTTTTCTTCTTGCAATATAAAAAAAAGTATGGTAAGATAAAATCAGTATCGTATTTTCGGAGGGAGAAGACATGAAAAAGTTTATCGCGCTGCTGCTCTGCGCCGCGCTGCTGGTACCGTTCGGCGCGCTGTCCGTTTTCGCGGCGCCGGAGGTCAACCCGGCCTTTGCCGACGGCGAAAACAGCCTGATCGTGTTCGTCACAGGCATCGGACAGTCCCGTTCGTACCTGTTCGGCGACGAATATCTGGCCGAGGACGCCTTTGAAACCGGCGACCTGCAGGACTATGAAAACTACGCGCCGCTGATCGCGGAGGGGAAGTACGTGGAGGACTGGAACCTGTTCAACGACAACATTCCCGACAACCTCAAGGATCCGGAGGCCATCAAGGCGGCGGCCAAAATCATCCTCCATCTGCTGCTTTCCATCGTCACCCGGAAGAACACCGTAAAAAAGGCCGACGCGGACGCGCTGGTCCGCCAGCTGTTCAAGTATAATCTGGTGGATGAAAACGGACGGTGCGACCCCCACGTGGTCACCCCTCGCTACGCCATACCGGTTTCCGAATATCCCGGCGCCGTCAATGAAAACGGCGTGTTTGAGAGCGAGGCCAAAAACAACTTTTACCGCTCCATTCCCTGCGAAGCCATCTGCCGTGAGAATTTGGGTGAGAACTTCGAGGATTACCTGTACTGCTACAATTACAGCGCCTTTTCCTACACCTCACAGAACGTGGAGGGGCTGCACGACTTTATCGAAACGATCCTCGCCGACAATAAGGTCGGCGCGGACAAGGTGGTGCTGGTGCCCATGAGCATGGGCGCTTCCGTGGTCAGCGCTTACCTCTACCAATATCCGGACGTGGCGGACAACCACGTGCGCAGGGTCGTGAGCATCGTGGGCTGCTGGCAGGGCAGCGACATCATCTACGACCTGGTCACCCAGCAGTACGCCGACAACTCCGCCGACCTGTTCTACAACGGCCTCATCGCCGAGCTGGTGGGCGAGCCCTGGGGGTATCTGGTCAACGGGCTGCTGCGGCTGTTCCCCAAGGCCGGCCTGCGGGGATTGATCGACGTGGCGCTGCAATCTATCTCCGACAATATCATCCTCTCCGCGCCCTCGCTGGCCGCGCTGGTTCCGCCGGAGACCTATGACGAGGTCCGGCCCATGATCACCTCCGACGTGGTCAGGGAAGAGACGGACCGCTATCACGACGCGCAGGTGACGCTGCAAAGCCGCTTCGAGGCCCTCAAGGCCCAGGGCGTGACCTTCTCGTTCCTCTCCGGTTACGGCCTGCCCTACGGCGCCATCACCGGTGATTACCGGCCCTTCGGCTTCATGTACCACGCCGCCCGCACCAATTCGGACGAGATCATCAACGTGGATTCCACCGCGCCGGGCACCTCCTACGTAGCCTATGACAAGCAGTTTGCGGATGAAGACGGCAGAGAGCTTTCTCCCGATAAATCCATCGACGTTTCCACCACCTGGAACAAAGACGCCTCCTGGTTCTTCCGCGGGCAGAAGCACGAGCTGGAATTCAACAACACCGCCATCCGCCTTGCCATCGACCTGGCGCTGGGCAACGTGAAGACCGTGGCCGACTGCGCCGACCCGGAGGGCGAATACTACTACCCGCAGTTCAACGGCGCCAGATACGTCCGGGAGCTGACGGACACCTACATCCCCGCGCTGGAAAAATACCTGGCGGAGGGCAACACCCTGACGGCGGACCAGCAGGCGCTGTATGACAAGACCGTGGCCATGGTGAACAGCACCGTGAACGATTTTGACGCCGACAACGCCCTGATGGAGGAGTTCTATCAGATGCTGGTGGACCTCGGTATTTACGAAGCCCCGCAGGAGAAGGACGACAAGCTGGCGGACTTTTTCACCGACGTGATGAAGAAGGGCAACGACCTGACCTACAGCCTGTTCGGCGCCAAGGGCTATCTGGATTTCGGCCCCGTCTGCTGATTTTCGACACACCGTAGCACGGCGCATTGCGCCGTCTGACGCGTTCGGAAACAATCCCCCAATGGTGTCAGATGTCCTTTTCCCTGTGAAAACCATTCCCGGGAAAACTGAGTACCATGGGGAACCACCTGACGGCGCAATGCGCCGTGCTACCAAAAATCCGCGATCGGACGACCCTCCGGTCGCGCTGTTTTTCGAAAGGAGAAAACATGCCCGGACAATTTTTCGCGCTGTTTTCGCGCATGAAGAATATCAACCGCTGGGCGCTGATGCGCAACACGCGCAGCGAATCCCTGAGCCAGCACAGCCTGGAGGTGGCCGCCACCGCCCACGCGCTGGCGCTCATCGGCAACCGCCGCCTCGGAAAAACGTATGACGCCGACCGGGCGGCGCTGATCGGTATGTACCACGACATGCCGGAGATCATCACCGGCGACATGCCCACCCCCGTCAAATACTACAACCGGAAGATCCGGGACTGCTACGGCGAGATCGAAAACGCCGCCCGGGACGCGCTGCTGGAGACCCTGCCGGAGGACCTGCGGGAGGATTACCGCCCCCTGCTGGCGCCGGACGAGACCGCGGATCTGTGGAAGCTGGTGAAGGCGGCGGACAAGATCTCCGCGCTGATTAAATGCAAAGAGGAAGCCCAAAGCGGCAACCGGGAATTTGAAAAAGCGGAACAGGCCACGCTGCGCGCGCTGGCGGAGATGAACTGCCCCGAGGCGGAGATCTTCGTCAAAGAGTTTCTGGGCAGCTTCGATCTGGTGCTGGATTCCGTTCTGACCCAGGAGGACAAACGATGAACACGATTGAGATTTTAAAGGCCGTCTGCGGCGCGCCGGGCGTTTCCGGCGCGGAAGGGAATACCGCCGCGGTGATCGCCTCTTTTTTGAAAGAATTTACCGGCGACGTGCGGACGGACGCGCTGGGCAACCTGATCGCCACCCTCAACCCCGGCAAAGAAAAAAGCGTCGTCCTCACCGCCCACATGGACAAGATCGGTCTGGCGGTGACGGGCGTGGACAAAAAAAGCGGCTTTCTGCGCATTGCCCGGGTGGGCGGCACGGACCTGCGGGTGATGGCGGCGGCCCGGGTGAAGGTCTACGGCAAAAAGACGCTGGATGGCGTCGTCATCAGCACACCCCCGCACCTGGCGGACAAGAGCAGCGTCAACAAGGTCACGCCCATCGACAAGCTGGCGGTGGACTGCGGCCTGCCTTATGAAGAGATCAAAGAGCTCGTCTCCGTGGGCGACCGCATGGAGCTGCGCCTGCCCTTCACGGAACTGGCGAACGGCAAGGCGACCTCCCCCTTCATGGACAATTCCGCCGGCTGCGCGGCGGTGCTGAAAGCGATTGAAAAAATCGCCGGGCAGAACTGCCCCTATTCGGTCCACGCGGTGTTCGCCACCCGCGAAGAGGTGGGCAAGCAGGGGGCAAAGACCGCCATTTTCGGCCTTGCCCCGGACGAGGCGCTGGTGACGGACGTGAGCTTCGCCGCCGCCCCCGGCGTGCCGGAGGAGAGCAGCGCCAGGCAGGGCAGCGGCGCGATGATCGGCTGCTCCCCCATTTTGCAGAAGGACGTGACCGATACGCTGAAGGCGCTGGCGGAAGAAAAGAACATCCCCTACACCGTGGAGGTGCTGGGGCGTTCCACCGGCACCGACGCGGACGTGGCGGTGATCACCGGCGCGGGGGTGCGGACGGGACTGCTCTCCATTCCGCTGAAAAACATGCACACCGCCGCCGAGCTGGTACAGATCAGCGATATCGACGCCGTGGCCGACCTGATGGCGGCCTACGTCATGGGCAGATAAAGCGCATTTCCATCAAATAATTACAGGAGGCGCTGCAATGGACACGGATCACGAAACTGACAGCGAACTGTTTCCGACGGACGACGCCGTCGCAGACGACGAAAAAATTGCCGCTGCGGACGGAACTGCGAAAAAACAGGACGAAACCGCGAAAAAGACGGCGGCTGCGTCCCGGCGGGCGCATTCACGGCCGGATTTCGGCTGCCTTGCCGGCGCCGCTGTGCTGCTGGCGATCATTCTGTTCTTCGGATGGGTGATCATCGGCGCCATCGTCGAAGTGGAAAAGGATAAACAAGCGGCGAAGCGGCGGTATCGAGAAGCCCTCTACCCCTCCCACAGCTACTCTTCACAGCGCTCCTCCGGCGGTTCAAAATCGGGAAGTGCGTCCTCCGGGTCCTTTTCCGGCGGTTATACGCCGAAGAAATCCGGCGGCAGCAGCCGGAAAGACGAATACAACGCGGCGGATTTCGGCAACGCGGAGGACTTTTACGACGAACATTACGATGATTTCTTCGACTACTACGACGCCGAAGATTACTGGAACGAACACAACTGAAAAGAGGCACAATATGCTTGATCTGTTGAAACAATTATGCGAACTGGACGGCACCTCCGGGCGGGAGGCCGCCGTGCGGGACTTCATTATTTCAAAGCTGAACGGCGCGCCCTGCCGGGTGGACGCCATGGGCAACCTGATCGTGGAGGTAAAGGGAAGACAGCCCGCGAAAAACAAAGTCATGCTCTGCGCCCACATGGACGAGGTGGGCGTGATCGCCACCTTCATTAAGGCCGACGGCACGGTGAAGTTCACCACCGTGGGCGGCATCAGCCCCGCCGTGCTGCTGGGGCGGCAGGTGCGGTTTGAAAGCGGCGCGGTGGGCGTCATCGGCGTGAAGCCCGTCCACCTGTGCGGCGAGGAGGAGAAAAACGCGCTGCCCGGCGTGCCGGAGATGCACATCGACCTGGGCGCGGACAGCCGTGAGGAGGCGGAAAAACTGATTTCCGTCGGCGACACCGCCGTGTTCACCAGCGAATATACCGAAATGGGCGATAAGCTCCTCTCCAAGGCCATCGACGACCGGGCCGGCTGCGCCATTATGCTGGATATGATCCGCCGGGGCGTGGAATATGATACCACTTTCTGCTTCAACACCCAGGAGGAGGTGGGCCTGCGGGGCTCCGGCGTGTCGGCCTTCTCCGTGGACCCCGACTACGCGATCGTGCTGGAGGCCACCACCGCGGCGGACATCATCGACGCCCCGGAGGAAAAGCAGGTCTGCGTGCTGGGCAGGGGGGCGGCGGTCTCCTTTATGGACAACGCCACGGTCTACGACCCGGCGCTCTTCAAAAAAGCCTTTGAAATCGCCGCGGAAAACAACATCAGGATCCAGCCCAAGACCATGGTGGCGGGGGGCAACGACGCGGGCAGCGTCCATAAGAGCCGTGCGGGCGTGCGCACCATCACGGTGAACGTGCCCTGCCGGTACATCCATTCCGCCTCCTGCGTGTGCGACAAAAACGACGTGCTGGAGGCGCGGCAGCTGGCCGAAAAGCTCGGTGAAGCCTTTGCGATGGCGTAAGCTGACCTTCCGTCAGCCGACGGAAGGGGACGTGCCCGCCCTGCTGGCGTTCAGCCGGAACCACCCCCGGGGCGCGGAGGTCTACACAACCGTAAAGCTCTGCGGGGCGCAGCCTGCCGTCGGCAGCCTGTGGATCGGCGCGGACGGCAAGGGTCGGCTGCGTCTGGTGATCTGCGACAACGGCGCGTATATCACCTGTCTGACCCGGCGGCGCGGTATCGCCGCCAAAACGCCGAAGGACGAAACGGGCTTTAGCCTGTTCACCCGCCCCAAACGCCGGAACCGGCTCTGCCGGATGGTCTACCGGGGAAAGGCGGCAGCGGTTCCCGAAGGCGTTGAACCGCTGCGGGGCGGCGCGCTGCTGGCCATGTATGAGGCGATCAGAGAGCCGGGCGCGCGCAGCGAGAACACGGAAAAACGCTACGTCTTCCGGGCGCGGGGCGTCAACGCCGGGCTGGCGGAGACCTTCGCCGTCTATGAGGACGGAAGCCTTGCCTCCACCGCCTCCGTCGTGGCCGCCAACGACGTCGCCGCGCTGATCGGCGACGTTTACACCGTTTACCAATACCGCTACAAGGGTTACGCCGCCCGCCTGACGGGGGCCTGCGTCGCCCACGCGCAGCAACATGGCCTGACCCCGATGCTGTATTGCGAAAAGCCCATGAAACGGTTTTACCGCAGAATGGGTTTCCTCTGAACGCCTTATGCGTCGTTGTTACGGTTCTGTTTTTTCCGGATTACAGAGCCGCGCGACCGTCCACTGTGGGTTATAAACCGTATTTCTGCATAAACGCGGCGGTGGAATACCGGGAGGAGCGGTTGATGCGGCCCAGAGAGAAAAGGATTGCCGGGTCGCGGGTCAGCTTGTTGATCCGCTCGTCGCAGGTCAGCGCCGCGCGAAAGCCCAGCGCTTGCAGCAGCGGCACGGCCTCCCGGCTGATCTCGCCGTAGGGATAGGCAAAGGTCGCGGGGATCATATCACAGTTTTCCTGCAAGGCGTTTTGCAGTCGGGTGAGATCGTTCG